>CAYMLC010000334.1:0-4312 GCA_964390765.1 uncultured Nitrospirales bacterium | reverse complement strand
CACGCGGTCGACGAGGTAGGGCAGCGCCTGCTCTATCCGGTCGACCGACTCGCGGGTGAGCGGCGCCTTCAAGGCGTGGTACAGCCGCTCCGCCTGTTCGATAGCGTGTTCGCCGCCGCGCGCCGCGATGTACATCAGCCGAAGGCCACGTGCGTGGTGCGTGGCAAGCCGATGACCTGCCAGGCGCCGTCGCGGTTGGTGCCGACGAAGACCGCGTCCCAGCCGAGCGGATAGGCGACCGCCTGTTCGCGCAGCAGCCAGAAGGCTTCCGGCGCGGCCACGTGCGTGAGGATGGTGTCGTCGATGCCGGGGCCGTGCCAGCGCTGTTCCGGGCCGCCTTCGGGTGGCGCAGCCAGCACGAGCGTGGCGGCGCGGTCGGGGTAGAGCATATCGCCGCGTTGGGCGGCGGCGATGCCGGCGTGCGCCGCGTCGTCCCACTGCGGGTAGAAGTGGTAGCCCGCTTCTGCGGCATCCAGGTGGCGCGCACCGGTTGCGTGCAGAACCTCCGCGAGTTGGTTATCAGGCGTGTAGAAGGTCGTCTCGAGGTCGAGCAGTGTCGTGCCGATATGCGCCAGCGCAGCGTGCAGTCCGTCCGCCTTGGGCAAGGCCTGCGGCCGGCCCGGCTGGCTGAGCGCGTGCAGCAGGGCGTGAAAGGTCTCGCGCGCGCGGCGTTCGTCGGCGGTGTAGGCCGGCACTTCCATCAGAAGGTCTCCATCTCGACGCGCGTCGCTTCCACTTTCCGGCGCAAACGGTCGTCTTCCTCGGCCTGCGCCCGCGCGTGTTCGTCGAGAAAGCCGCGGATGGTGGCATCGTGCAGGCCGCCTTGGAGCGCGGCGTCGCAGATGGCGATGGCCAGCGCCTGTTGCAGGTCGCGCCCCGGGCAGGCGCCGTAGCCCTCGTACGTGTCGAGGCGCACGCGGCCCTCGGCCACCAGCACTTCGCCCAGGTGAAAGGTCGTGCCCGCGCGCGTGTCGGTGTAGGGCAGCATGGTGAGGCCGGTGCGGCTCTCAAGCACTTCGACGCGCGGCAGCTGGGGAATCAGGCCATCGACGAAGGGCTTCAAGACATCGGCCGGCGTGCGCGCCAGCACATTCAGCCAGGTGCTCTGGTCCATTGCTTCGCTCACCCGCCTATCCTAGCCCGCCTGCGCTTCGAGGTCGAGGTCGAGCATGCGCGCCAGTTCGCGCAGCCCGTTGTAGATTTCGTCGACCGTCTCGACGCCGAACTGTTCGCGCGGGTCCACATACCAGCGGCGCATCTCGCGCACGAGTTCGGGCTGGTTCTTCACGTCGAGCAGTGCCGCGCGCACGGCTTCCTTGAACGATTCCGGCAGGTCGGCCCGCACGGCGAAGGGCGTGTTGGGGATGGGGTCGGACATGGCCACGATGGTCACATGGTCTTCCGGGCAGCTCTCATACAGCGCGTCGATCTCTTCCTGCGAGCGCTCGATGCCTACGCGGCCGTCTTCGAAGTAGCACACGGGCGCCGCACCCTCGTCGCGCATGCGGCGCAGGTTGATGTCGTAGGTGGCGCCGGCGGCGGCGGTGCCGCGCTCGACCGCCAGCACGCTGGTCGGGTGCGAGCCGGCAAAGCGCACGCGCATGTCCTGGTCGGGGTCGATGCCGTTTTTCAGCAGCAGCGTGCGCGGCATCAGGTGGCCCGAGGTCGATGCCGGATCGACGAAGGTGAACGATTCATCGCGCAGGTCTTCGAGCGTGCGGATGCCGCTGCCCTTGCGCGTGATGATGGTCGAGAAATAGACGGGCGTCGAGTCGGGGTCGTATGCGGGATCTTCGCCTGCCGCTTCCACATTCACCGCGATGGCCTGGGCATTGGCCTGTTCGACGGCGAGGCAATAGCTGAAGGCGCCCACCTCCATGGCGTCCACACGTTCGGCGCGCATCGCCTCGATCACCATCGTATAGTTGGTGCCCGTGAACGCGCGCACCGGAAGGTCCAGCCGCTCGGCCAGATAGTCCTGGAAGGCGTTGTTCTCGTTGAGCACGGCCTCGGCGTCTTCGCCGCCGAAGAAGCCGATCACGAATTCGTCGGGCCAGCCGGCGCGCGGATTGTTCGGGTCGACGGCGGGGGCTTCGGCACCCGAACAGCCGCCCAGCGCGAGCGCGGCGCCGAGCAGCAGCGTCGTGACGATGGCACGGGCACAGTGAAGTGTGCGCGAGCGCGATGCGGTTCGATGGGCCATCAGATCAACCTCTTGCGTATGCGGTCGGTGATGCGGTCCATCACGGTGACCACGACAAAGATCACGATGATGCAGCCGCACAGCTCCTGGTACTGGAACAGGCGCAGGTACTTGTCGAGCAGAAAGCCGATGCCGCCCGCGCCGACGAGGCCGAGAATGGTGGCGGTGCGCACGTTGCTCTCGAAGAGCAGCAGCGAGTAGGAGGCGGCCACCGGCAGGACCTGGGGCAAGACGCCATAGCGAAACGCGAGCAGCGGCCCGGCGCCGGTGGCGCGCACGGCCTGCACGGGTTCGGGGTCGATGGCCTCGATACACTCGGCGTAGATCTTGCCCAGCGAACCGATGCTGCCGATGGCGAGCGCGAGCACGCCGCTGAACGGGCCGATGCCCACCAGCGATACGAAGATGATACCGAAGATGATTTCGGGGATGGCGCGGTTGGCGTTCAGCAGCAGGCGCGTGCCGGTGTAGACATAGGAGTTGGGTGCGAAGTTGCGCGCGGCCAGCAGGCCGAAACCGATGGAGAACAGGATGGCGATGGTGGTGCCGATGATTGCCATCTGCAACGTCTCGATGATCTTCAAGACGACCGTGGGCATGGCGAACTCGAAGACGAGGAACTCGGTCGTCTGAAACTCGTAGGCCGGCGGGAACAGGCGCGAGAGGAAGTCGGCGAAGTCGTCGGCCCCTTCGATAATGGAGAACAGGCTGGCTTCCGTGCCGTGCAGGCCCCAGACGTAGACCGCAAACAGGACGAGCAGGGTGGCCATCATCTTGAGGCTGAGCCGTGGCCATGGGCGGAGCAGTTCTTCGCGTGCACCCTCGGGCGATTGCAGGGGGTCCGGGAGTGGATGGGCGCCGCGCTGCTGTGGTGGTGGCGGCTCCAGTTGCGTGGCCATTATGGGGCTAGGCGGCCGCAGCGGGCGCGCCGCGATAGATGACTTCGAGCGCGTCTTCGTTCAAGGTGTCGGGCGGCCCGTCGAAGACGACGCGCCCCTCGGCGATACCCACGATGCGATCGCAGAAGGCCCGCGCGAGGTCGACCTGGTGAATGTTGACCAGTGTCAACAGCCGGTCTTCACGCGCGAGTTCGGCCAGCATGCGCATGACCTGCCAGGCAAGTTCAGGATCGAGCGAGGCGACCGGCTCGTCGCACAGCAGCACCTCGGGTTCCTGCGTGAGCGCGCGCGCGATGGCGCAGCGCTGCTTCTCGCCGCCGGACAGGCGGTCGGCCCGTTGTGTGGCGCGGTGGATCAGGTGTACGCGCTCGAGGTTGTAGAGGGCGCGCGCCCGGTCTTCGCGCGGAAAATAGCCGATGGCGCTGTGCCACGGCGTGTTGTGGCCGAGGCGTCCCAGCAGCACATTGGTGAAGGTGCTCAGCCGCCCGAGGAGGTTGGCCTCTTGCCAGATGAAGCCCGCGCGCCGGCGCTGGGCGCGCTGGGCGGCGCCGTGCAGGTGGGCCAGGTTCTCGCCGTGCAGGCGCACCGCGCCCCCGCTGACTTCCTGCAGGCCATTGATCGTGCGCAGCAGCGTGGACTTGCCCGCGCCGGAGCGGCCGATGATGCCCACAATCTCGCCGGCCTCGGCCTGCAGCGTGCAATCGGTGAGCGCGCGGGTACCGTCGGGATAGGTGACGGCGACGTGCTGGATATCGAGCAGACTCACGGTAACCCCTTGTCGGCGGGCGGCGCCGCGCGCTACGTGCGTGCGGCAGCCGGACCGTGAGTCTATTCGGAAAAGCGTTAGGGGTATGTTAGTCCGCCGCGCGGACCGCTGGTCAGTCTGCTTCGCGCGAATGCTGCGACAGGAATTCCCAGGCGAGTACCGCGCCCTCTACATCGTGGTTCTGATTGCCCAGTGGCAGCACATTGCGAATCCAGCGCGGAATCATATGGGCGATACTGGGCATGATGTGGCCAGCGCCCTCCATCACGTAGTAGTCGAGCGGGGCGCTGTCCGCGCCGCCGCGATAGCGCTCGACACGGATGGTGCTGCCGTCATCGGGGTTGCGGTCGGGCAGTTCCTCGGTCTCGTACTTCAGCAGAGCCTCTTCGACCCCGCGACGGCGGATGAGCTGCGCGGTCCGGTCCATGACGAAGCTGTCGGCGT
>CAYMLC010000333.1:0-4333 GCA_964390765.1 uncultured Nitrospirales bacterium | reverse complement strand
AGATACCCAAGGAGATCCACTTAAGCCACTGTCCAGGATTCGGGGTCCAGCTCAATCTTCGGAAAGATCACCAGACTTTGTAAAGGAATTAACAACTCATGACACTAGACAATCTAGCCATAACAACCTACCGAACGAACAATGGCCCGTCAACTGCCTGAAGAAGGTACTCCTCTCCCGTGCAGCCCGCCTAGAAATAACCCAGCGCTTCGAGTTCTTTGATCTCTTCCTCGGTCATCTCGGAAGTGCCCGAAGGCGTGCGGCCCTCGGCAATGAAGCGCGCAAGGGTTTGGTGTGCCTCATCCTGCAGCCGGGCGGCTACCTCGGCTTCCTGCCAGCGCAGGTTGTCGACTTCGTAAGGATCTGTATTCAGGTCGTACAGGCGGTCGTTGCCCGCCTCCATGACCAGATACTTATGGTCGCCGTGCAACAGTGCGTACTCGCGCTTACTCCAGTAATCGTGGTCTTCGCGCCATCCACGGTGCGCGAAAAGTATGCGCTCGGGAAGTGTGCGCGTTTCGCCGCGCAAAAGCGGCAACAGCGATATGCCCCGTGGCGGCAGGATTTGTTGCGCGGGGTCTTCACCCGCAAGGGCTGCGAGTGTTGGCATCAAGTCGATGTGAGCCACCGGCGCCTCAATGATCCCGGGCGCGAACGCGCCCCCCGTGTGGTGCATGATTAGCGGCACATGCAGCGTGGCATTGTACACATTGGTGGAGTGTCCGGAGATACCGTGCCCCCCCAGGGATTCGCCATGGTCGGCGGTCAACAGCCACAGTGTCTCGTCTGCCGGACCACGCTCTGAAGCAAAGGCAAAAAAGCCCTGCAGCAAATCATCGGTGTAACGAATCCGTGCATCGTACGTGTTCTGCTTCGCGCTAAAGTCTTCACGCGTACCACTGTCCAGACCGTATTTCGCTCGAAGGAATTTGTGTTGGTGCTCTGTCCAATAGTTTAAGAGTTCTTCTTCCTGCGCTGTATCGCGAATGCGCATGACGGGCACGTCGTACGCTGGCTGTGGACCACGCACCCACTCGTGTACATCGTAGGTATGCACCCACAGGAACACGCGGTCGTTTGGTTTCTTGGTGGCCAGCCAAGCGCGCGCCTCCGCCAGCGTATCGGCTCCGGACCGAAAGAGTTCGGTCGTGGCCTCATTGAAAGTATTGAAGAGCGGCGCGAGCTTGCCGATGAACCCGCCAATGCTAACGAAGGCAGCGGTGTCGTAGCCCTGGTCCGCATACATCTGCGGCAGGGTCCATAACGGCTCCTCAAATTCATCTATCGCTGGGCTACGGTTGTCCACCACCCCGGTCTGTAAGGTTTCCAAGCCGCTGAACATACACGTGTGCGAAGGGTACGTGGCGCCGCTCTGTGCGTAGGCACGCGTGAAGCGCGTGCTGCGCGCAGCGAGACCATCCAAAAAGGGCGTTGTCGGGCGCGGATAGCCATAGCAACTGCAGTGATCGGCGCGAAGCGTGTCAATGGTCACGAGGATGACCCATTGGTCGGCCCGCGGTGGTGCCGCCATACCGCGCAGCCCGTACCAACCGGCCACGCCGGCGGCGGCGCCGTGCTTCAGGAAGGTCCGGCGGCTATAACCCGTGGCTCGCCTGTTCGCCATAGCTGAGTCATTCCTTCTTTGCACTAGAGGTAGCCGAGTGCGCGCAACAATTCCTCATCTTCACTGGGCGCATCCGTTCCATCGCCCTCAGTCGCGCGCGCCAGCCGGTTCGCCAGCAACTCTTCCTTGGCTTTTGCGGCATCGGCCTTCAGTTTCGCAGCAAGCGCTTCCTGGTCTTTGACGATATTGAGCATTTCGCGCGGGTCGCGCTGCAGGTCGTATAATTCATCATCGTCACCACCATTGAAGATGTACTTGTATTGAGCATCCTGTATGCAATAGACCGGGTCTTCAATCCACGGCGCGGCTGTCGTATGATTCGGATGCTTCACCAGACGATGCCCGAAGACCTGCCGTCCGGCAAACAGCGTGGCTTCCGCCTCGGCATCGAACAGGTTCACCCCAAAGCGACGCGGCTGTTCAGCCCCAGGCTCGACACCCGTCCGTGCCGCCAGCGTGCTCCAGATATCGATATGGCTTACGGGCTCAGATTTCGCCATACCCTGCCACGCGCCATCAGTCGCATAGGCGATCAGCGGTACCTGCAAAATATGATTGTAGAGGTAGCGCCCATGCTGATCGTATTGGTGGTTACCCAGCGCCTCCCCGTGGTCGGCGGTCCAGAGGTATATCGCTTCGCTGCTGCTGCGCGCCGTTTCTATGGCGTCGAACAGTTGCGCCAGCCATTCATCGGTGTAGCGTATCCGCGAATCGTAGATGAGCTGCTTTTCGATAAAATAATTCTTGTTGCCGTGGCGCAGCGCAGAAAGGGAATGCTCGTCAGCCTTCACAAACTTCGCTTGATACTTCGTCCAGTATTCGAATAGCGCCTCGCGTTCTGTATCGCTCTCCACCGCCATGCTCTCCAAGTCGCCTTGCGGCTCATCCGCACGCATCCACTCATGCGGATCGAAAACATGCACCCAGATAAATTGCGGCGCATTACTTGGTTGTTTCTCGAGATAATCCATGGCAGCACGCACCGTATTCTCGGACCAGCGATACGGCAAGTCCTCGGGTGCATCATTATCGAGGTGGTCGAAACCGGCCTGTAGCTTGTACAGAAACGGCGCACTGACGAACGCGGCCGTACGGTACCCCATCGCCTTGTACTGCCCAGCAAGGGTCGCCGCTTCTTCCTCGAATACTGCGCTGCGATTGTTCACCACGCCATGCTGCGGCAAGTGCAATCCGGTCATCATCGCAGTGTGCGCTGGATAGGTCGTGCCAATGGTGGTATAGCACCGCTCGAAACGCGTGCCCTCCTGGGCCATGCGGTCGAGGAAGGGGGTGGTGTTGCGCGGATAGCCGTAGCAGCCGCAGTGGTCGGCGCGCAGGGTATCGATGGTCACGAGGATGACCCAGGGTTGGTCATCGCTGCCGCCGTCTTGCGCGCGTGCGGCCCTGCCCAGGGTCAGGGCGCCGCCGAGTGTGGCGCCGGCGCTGGCGCGCAGAAAGTCGCGTCGTGTCCAGTCAGGGTTGTGTGGCATCGTTCGTCTCCGTAGCCGGGGCGGCATCGCTCGCCGCCAGCGGCCTCAGTTCCCATTGGTCCCAGAGCACGCGATTGGTGAAGTCGGTCACGCCTTGCGGGGTGCGCGTGGCGAATCGGATGCGGTCGAAGCCCGCCGAGTTGAAGCGGGCGGTGTAGGTGCGGTAGCCGGGCACGGGCCGCGTGGTGAGCAATGGCGCCTGCAGCGGCTTGGCATTGCTGCCGTCGAGCCCGTAGACCACGACCTCGGCCACGCCGCCGCCGGCGCTGCCGGCCTTGCACGAGAACTCGTACTCGGTATCGGGCGTTACGTCGACCAGAATACCGAACAACTGGCGCGGGGGCATTGCGTGGTCGTTGGCGGTCCATACCTGGTGCACGGCGATGTTGCCGTCGGCGGTGGTGCGCATCTCGGGCTCGAGCGTGCTGAATTGTTCGGCGGGGGCGAAGATAGGGCCGAAGGGCGCGGGCAGGCCGTTGGGCCACACTTCGAACGAGCCGTTGGGCATGCGGTTGCCGGGGGCGAAGGGCACCTCTTGCGGCGGACCGACCACGCCCTGGGGCCGCACGGCGATGGCCTCGATCTCGAGCCAGGGCGCATCGGGCATGCGCGCAAACTCATCGAGCACCGTGGTGAACTGCACCCGGCTGAGCGTACCGGTCTCGAAGTCGGCGGTGTATTCCTGCCACTGCGTGCCCCCATCGACGATGAGCAGGGGCACGGCCAGCTGCACCAGTTCGTTGCCGGGGCGCACGCCAAACGCGCGCACCTCGGGCGGCTGCGGGCTGTTCGTGCGCGCGCGCAGGCGCAGGGTGTAGCTGGCAAACTGTCCGAGCTCGACCACACGCCAGCCGAAGCGCCCGTCGGGATTCCAGCGCGAATCGGGCTCGGCCCAGGTCTGGCGGAGCGCGGTGTCGGTCTCGTCTCCTTCGGCGGGGCGGATGCGCGAGGCGGCGCCGGGCGCAAAGTAGCGGCCCGATGGGTGGGGCGCGCCCGCCCACCAGGTCATGGTGCCTTCGGCAAACAGGTTGGTGTCGGGCCGCTCGATGAGCGTCTCGGAGATGATGGTCATCTCGCCCGGTGCGGGCCGCACGATATCCGAGGCGGGTGCGCCATCGCCGCAGGCGGACACCAGACTACCCATGAGGCCAGCCAGCAGGCCCAGCCCCGCCGTGCCGCACAGCCGCCCAACTAACTGTCGACGTTCAGCCAATGAAAC
>CAYMLC010000332.1:0-4339 GCA_964390765.1 uncultured Nitrospirales bacterium | reverse complement strand
CATACTCACCTTGAAATTGGCGATGGCGAGCGTGGCCGGCAGGCTGGTCTGGCCGGGCGGGCACACGCTCAGGTCGTGGTGCCCGGCAATGGCCAGCGCGAATTCATCGGGCAGCTTCCACTGCTCCATCAGGCGCGCGCCCAGCTCCCCGTGGCCCACACCAATCACGCGCAACTCGGCCTCATGCCACGAGCAGTGCGCCTCCTGCGTGAGGTCGGCCACGCCCGCGCACTCGTTGGGCAGGTACTCATCCAGCACCACCTTGCCGATGTCGTGCAGCAGGCCGAACAGAAAGGCTTCGTCGGGGTCGACATGGGCCGACACGGGCAGCTTGGCCTGGGTCAAGACGCGCATCGCCACGCCGGTCGCCACGCAGTGCTTTGTGAAGGCATCGACCCCGGTGTTGATCACGTCAAACACGCTCGCGGTCAGCACCATGTTCTTGATGACCTTCACCCCCAACAGCGCCACCGCGTGCTCGACCGTGCGCACGCGATCGCGCAGGCCATAGTAGGCGGAATTCACGAGGCGCAGCGCCTTGAGCGAAATGGCGGGGTCGGCTGCGATGAGCGACGAAACGTCGGCCACCGAGGTATTGGGGTCGTCGACGATTTGGATCAGTCGCGCGACGGTACCCGGCAGGCTCGGAAGCGTAACGACTTCGCTCAGCAGGGCGTCGATGTCGTACGCGGCGCTCATCCGGCGTGCGCCTCGTCCAGATCGGGCGGGGGCAGGGGCGTCGTGCCGAACACGCGCTCCTGCATGCACAAGACCGCGGTCAGATCCATCGGGTGCAAGGCGTCGTACAGGGCCGGCAGCGGCACGGTTTCGACCGCGCCCGTATCCGCACTGCGCACGGCCACCGCGGCGCCACGCGGGGTGTCGCGCGCGCCCACCAGCACGACATTGGCCGGGCGTCCGTCAGTCAGTTTGAGGGTGCCGACGGCCGCCGCACCCTGGCGCCGCCACGTGATCATCGCCGCCCGCGCAGGCCGGTGCCGCTAGAAGATGTAGGCGGGTTCGAGGACAGCTTCGTAATTGACGTCGCGGTCGGAGAAGGGGAACGAAACCATCTCGAAGACACCGGTCGACGTGCGCAGCACGGCGCGCGCCGTACCCAGTACCGGCACCACACCCAGCAGATAAGCGAGCGGCCGCCCCTCGTCGCGGTAGGCGCGGTCGAAGGTCATGGGAATCTCGGCCCAGCCAAACATGATGTTCGAGAGGCCGCGGCCCAGTTTCGTAAAGGCCTTCTCGAAGCCGGTCGGCTTGGGCAGGTCCACTTCTGGGTTGAACGTCTGCGCCATGCCCACTGGACCCTGAAAGGCCACAAGGGCTACCAGCCCGATCGCCAGCAAGGCCGTCAAGCGTTTCGCGTTCCGCATGGGTCCCCTCCCGTGCACGTGGTGCATCTTCGGCTGGGTGGCATGCTAGCACGCGCTGTGCGGCGTGTCAATAATTTAAGGACGGGCCCCCCGGACAGAACGGCTGTCGCAAGCCGAAACAGGCGAACACCCCGATTGTCGCAGCCTGCAACGACCACCCACGCACGCACGCCGCGCCGCACGCGGCACAGCACGACAAGTCGTTTAATGAAAGAAGCTTAGCCCAAAAGGCCAACTTTGGCACATGCGCTGCTCTTTAGTTGGGCGAACGGCGCCGAGGATGGCGGCAACAAAAAAAGCATCAACAACGTGAGATTGGATAAGGAGAAGCAACCATGAACAACCTCGTAACCCGTGAAGCCAATGGCCTGCGCACCTACAACCCCTGGCGCGAACTGGACGAACAGATCAACCGTATCTTCGCCGACATGCCCTCGCTTACGGGCAGCGCCAGCGGCGCCTATGCCCCGGCGGTCGACATGCGTGAAACCGACAGCGAGTATCTGCTCGACGTGGACCTGCCCGGTCTGCAGAACGACGACATCGACATCACGGTCGTCGAGGACACCCTGACCCTGCAGGGCACGCGCAAGGCGGAGCAGCAGAACAACGAAGGCGGCGTGCACCGTCGCGAGCGCAGCTTCGGCAGCTTCCGCCGCAGCTTCCGCTTCCCCGGCGGCGTGGACGCCGAGAAGATTACGGCGCGCTTCGAGCATGGTGTACTCCATGTGCGTGTGCCGAAGCCGGCCGAAGCCAAGCCCCGCAAGATCGCGGTGTCGGTCGAATAAGGCCCTCGCCGCTGTCTTTGCCCCGCTCCCCATCCAGGGCCCCCGCGGTACTCCTCCCGCCGCGGGGGCCGCTTCTTTTCGGGCGGCCAGGGGGGCGACAGCGCGGCTGCGGCTGTCGTAAACTGCCAGCATGCGCTGTCCCGTAGACAAAGACGAACTCATCATCATCGAGTACGACGACGTCGAACTCGACTACTGCGCCACCTGCCGCGGCTTGTGGCTCGACCGCGGCGAGCTGGCGCTCTTGCTGGGCGACGATGAAGTGGCTGGGCGCATCGTGCGGCGCGGCGAAGTGACCGGGCGCGAGAAACACCGGCGCTGCCCGGAGTGCCACACGCGCATGCAGAAGCGTGCGACGCAACCGCCGCATGCCGTGGTCTACGATGTGTGCCCGCGCGACTGCGGCCTGTGGTTCGACGCAGGCGAGTTGGAGACCGCGCTGAGCCATGGTGGCGACAATCCGGAAGCCGAGGCGCTGCGGGCCTGGCTGCACGAAGTGTTCGGGGACGAGACCAGGGCGCCCTGAACGCCGGCAGACATAAAGGGGGGAATCACGACCATGAGTACCCGACTGGGCTGGCTGGCCGCGCTGATACTGGCGGTGGCCTGCTTTATCCTGGCGCTGCAGGCTTTGCAGCAGAACACCCGGGTCAGCGTACTGGAAGCGGAAGTGCGCACGCTGCAGACGCAGTTGCGGGTCCAGCGTGAGGCGCTCCCCCCGCGCACCGCGCAAGACACACCCCAAGCCGCGGCCGATGCGGCCAGCACGCCGCCGGGCACTGCGCCCACCCTCTCTGGACTACAGCCGTTCGAGGCCACCGTGGATGACGATGGCCCCGCAGGCCCCGATATGGCGGCCGTGCTCGAGATGCTGCGCGGCGGCGGCGACGGCGGCGCCAATCCGATGGCTGCGATGGCGGAGATGTTCAAGGGCGAACGCGGCGAGCAGATGCTCGACATGAGCATGGGCATGATGATGCAGCAGCAGTACGGCGGGCTGTGGGCCGAGTTGAAGCTGGACCCCGGGCGGCGCGCCCGGGTCGAGGAAATCCTGAGCCGGACCCTGCGCGCGTCGGCGCGCCTCGGCATGGCGATGTTCGAGGGCAGTGGCCTGCCGGATAACATGGAAGCGGACATGCAGTTCCTGCTCGAAGAGCAACAGGCCGCACTGGAAGAAGTGCTGACGCCCGAAGAGATGGCCGCATTCGAAGCCTACGAAGCGACCAAGGCCGAGCGCATGGTGGCGCAGTCGTTCGACATGTCGCTGCAGTGGCAGGCGCCCGGCCTCGCCCCCGAGACCCGCAACCTTGTGCGCGACGTGCTGGTGGAAGAGACCATGGCCCGCACCGAAACCGACCCGGTAGCCGCCGCCGCCGACCCGGGCGCGGGCATGCAGGGCACAATCGATGCGCTGACCGCGGCGGAATCGCGGCTGCAAGAACTGCTGCCTCCCGAAGAATTCGAGGAAGCCCAGCGCTTCATCGCCAGCCAACGCGCGATGATGGAAAGCATGGCCGACTGGATGCCGTCTTTCGAAGCCGGTATGCCCGAGCAGCCTTAGCCCCGCCTGGCGGCCGCGCGGGAGGGCCGGTACGCCAGCTTGATCACCATCAGCTCGAGCGCGAGGGTGCCGTCAACGCCGGTGCTGCGCATCATGAACTGGGTCCTCGTCAGCAGCGCCATCGCATCGGGCAGCTTGCGCGCGCCCAGCTTCTTGACCAGCGGCTCGACCTTCCCCGCGAGAAAGTGGCTGACCGGGCGCGGCGCGGCTTCGGGCACCGCCACCTGGTAGGCCGTCTTCAACAGCCAGTTGATGGTGCCCATCAGTGCGTCGGGCGACTTGCCCAGGGCGAGCAGCTTGTTCAGCGCATCGAGTGCGGCGGCGGGGTCGTTCTTGCCGATGGCATCGGTCAGCGCCCAGACTTCCTGTTCGGCCACATCGGCACAGACAGCGAGTACATCGGCTTCGGTGATCGCCGCCGCGTCGCCCACGTAGTTCGACAGGTTCTCCACGGCATTCTGCAGGTCGCCCAGCCGCACCCCCACACGCTGCACCAACTCGGCCACGGCAGCGCGCTCGATGCGCTTGCCACGTGCCTCGGCCTCGCGCGCAACCCACGCGGCCACCTCTCGGCCCTGCGCGTCGAACTCCGGACACTCGACCAC
>CAYMLC010000331.1:0-4360 GCA_964390765.1 uncultured Nitrospirales bacterium | reverse complement strand
TGCTGCACTACCCCACGCTGGCGCCCGTGCGCCGCGGGCCCGTGCCCATCGCTGTAACGCTGCACGATCTGGCCGCGCTGGTGAATCCCGCCTGGATACGCCGTTCGCGCCGCGCGTACTACCGCTACACCGTGGCTGCCGCCGTGCGCCACGCACGCCTGCTCTTGCTCGACAGTGCCGCAACGCAGGCCGACCTCATGCGGTATGCGGGGGAGAACGCCGGCAGCCTGCAACGCGTGGTGCACCTGGGTGTGGAAGACACCTTTCGTCCGGTCGATGCGCCCGAGGTGCTGGCCCGCTATGGCGTGCCCCGCGGCGCGCTGCTGTATCTGGGCACCCTCGAACCACGCAAGAACCTGGTACGCGTGGTGCGCGCCTTTGAACGGGTGGCCGGCCGCATCGAGGCTGACCTCGTGCTGGCGGGGCGCTATGGCTGGGACAACGCGGCCCTGCGCCGGGCCATCGCCGCGAGTCCCATGCGGGCGCGCATCCACCTGCCGGGGTTCATCGCCGATGACGATGTGCCCGCCCTCTTGAGTGCGGCGCGCGCCTTTGTATGGCCCAGCCTGCACGAGGGCTTCGGCCTGCCACCGCTCGAGGCGATGGCCTGCGGCACGCCCGTACTCACCAGCAAAACCACCAGTCTGCCCGAAGTGGTGGGCGACGCCGCGCTGACCGTGGACCCGGCCGACGAGGCCGGCATCGCCGGGGCGCTGCACCAACTGGCGACGGACGACGCGCTGTGTGCGCGGCTGCGCGAAGCCGGCCGCGCCCGCGCCGCAACCTTTACCTGGGCCCGCTGCGCGGAAGCGACGGCAGCCGCCTACCGCCAAGTGCTACGGGGGTAGGGGGCGGCCCACCGGTTGCCACCTTGCACCGCCGGTCGGCCTCCGGCACACTCTGCGCCAAACCCGAAAGGAGACGCCATCATGAAGGGCATCATTGCTGTGTGCGCACTGCTTCTCGCCGCGGGCCTGACCGGTGCCGAGCCCCTGCCGTCCGCTTTTAACGGTGAAGATTTCACCGGCTGGAAAGTGCCCGAAGAGAATCTGTGGTGGACCATCGCGGACGGCGAGTTGCGCGTCGAGAATGACCCGGAACGCCAGGGGTCGACGCTCTGGACCGAAGCCGAATACAGCAACTTCATCATGGAGTTTGACTTCAAATTCGGCGACGGCACCGTCGACTCCGGCATCTTCGTACGTACCAAGTCCGAGCAGATTCAGCTCGGCATTTCCGGTTCGCTCATGCGCGACATGACGGCCTCGCCCTACATCTCGGGCAAGGGCTATCCGGTGGAGGCCGAGGGCGTGGCCGACCTGCTGAAGGAAGACGACTGGAACCAGATGACCATTGTCGTGCAGGGCAATGACTACGTCGTGTGGCTGAACGACAAGCTGGTGATGACCTACGAATCCAATAGCGACGTACGCACCGGCCCCGTCGGCATTCAACTACACGGCAACCGCACGATGGCCATCAGCTTTCGAGACATCCGCATCGCGGAACTGGATTAGCCGGGCGGCCGCTAGCGGCGCGTGGGCGGTGGCGGCACACAATAGCCATCTTCGGTGCCGCGCTGTGGACAATAGATGTATCCGCCGCTGTTGAAGAACTGCGCGATACGCAACAGCTCGCTCACGCTGATGCTTGCATCCGGCCCGCCGCGATAGTCGGCGCTGTGGGGCAGACAGGCGGACGGGCCATCGCCCGGCAGATAGCCGTCTTCGCTGCCGCGCGCGGGGTCCACACAGGCGATGCCGCCCGCGTTGAAGTATTGGATCACGCGCAGCAACTCGCCCACGCTGAGGCGCCGGTCGGCGTTCTGGTCGGCCGCATGCACAATGCCTTCGCCGCCCGCGCGCCGCAGTTCGCCCACTCGCACGGCGCCATCGCCGTTGCTGTCCAGCGCTGCAAAGGCCGAAGCGCCTGACTGCGTCAAGTCGTCGAGCCGCGGCCCCGCCTCGAACAGGCTCAGGCTGCTGTCGCCATCCAGGTTGATGCTGTCGAAGCTGGCCAGCAGCGCCCGCGCAATTGTGCCCAGTTCGCGGTTGTCTCCTTCGCCTTCGCCTTCGAGTACGCCCTCTCCCTCAGTGACACCTTCGCCTTCACCTTCAAGGGCCCCCTCGCCTTCGCCCTCAAACACACCCTCACCGTCGACGGCGCCCTCACCTTCGGCCAGACCCTCGCCCTCGACCACACCCTCACCTTCGCCCTCTGAGACACCTTCACCTTCAAGTACGCCCTCACCTTCGGCCACGCCCTCACCTTCAAGAACACCTTCGCCTTCAAACATCCCCTCACCCTCCAACACACCTTCGCCCTCGCCCTCGACCACGCCCTCGCCTTCTGAAAGACCTTCGCCCTCTGAGACGCCCTCGCCTTCAAGAACACCTTCGCCCTCAAACGCACCCTCACCCTCCAACACACCTTCGCCCTCAAACGCACCCTCACCCTCCAACACACCTTCGCCCTCGCCCTCCACCACGCCCTCGCCTTCTGAAAGGCCTTCGCCCTCGGCGAGGCCCTCGCCTTCAAGGGCACCCTCACCTTCGACCCCACCTTCGACGGCGCCCTCGCCTTCCACTAGCCCTTCGCCCTCGGGTGCGGCCAACACCGTAATGCGCACCACGCCGTTGGCGAAGCGCGGCGGCGAACCGTCGTCGAATGCGCGGAACGTGACATCGACCTCGCGCCCGCCATCGGCGGCGCCGGGTGTCCAGGTGAACAGCCCGGCATCCGCATCGAAGACACTGCCGGCGGGCAGGCCACCGGCTTCGAGCCTTACCTCGTCATCGTCCGGGTCCGTGGCGCTGACACCAATGCTCAACGGTGTGCCGGGTGTGGCTGTGGTATCGCTCAGCGGACCCAGCACCGGCGCGCGGTTCACCTCGGTCACGGTGATGGTGATGACGCGTTGGTCCGTCAGCGCTGGTGTCGCCTGGTCGTCTACCGCGAACACCACGCCCGGATAGACCCCGGCATCGTCGAAGCCGGGCGTCCAACGGAAGGTGCGCGTGGCCGCGTCGAAGGTGGCGCCCGGTGGCAGGTTACTCGCGCTGTAACGCAACACGTCGGGGTCGGGGTCGCTGGCCGCCACCACAAAGCTCAACGTCTGGCCTTCGGCCACGCTGCGGTCACCAATGGGCGCGAAGGCCGGCGGGCGGTTGGTATTCGTCACGGTGATGCTGATCGTTGTGGCATCGGTCCGTGCGGGGTCGGCGCCGTCGCGCGCCAGAAACGTGATGCCGGTGTAGGTGCCCGCCGCTTCGAAGCCGGGCTGCCAACTGAACACACCGGTGCCCGCATCGAAGGCCGCACCCAGCGGCAGGTTCTGTGCTGCCAGACTGAAGCCGTCGCCATCGGGCTCTTGCGCGGTCACGGTAAAGGTCAGCGTCTGCCCCTCGGCCACGCTCTGGTTGCCGATGGGGTCCAGCACGGGCGCGCGGTTCACATCGTTCACGGTGATGCCGATGGTCTCGCTGTCGGTCAGCGCCGGCGTCTGGTCATCCGCAGCCGTGAATACAATGCCCGAATACGTGCCGCTCTGGTCGAAGGCCGGGGTCCACGTGAAGGTGCGGGTGGCCGCGTCGAAGGTGGCGCCAGGCGGCAGTCCGCTGGCCGAGTAGGTCACGTCGTCGCCGTCGGGCTCGTCCGCCGCCACCACGAAGCTAAGCGCCGCGCCCTCATTCACCGTCCGGTCGCCGATGGGCGCAAGCTCGGGCGCGTTGTTGGCCACGGTCAACACCGGCGCATCGGAGAAGCCGGCATAGGCGCGCTCGTCGGGGTTCACGCCCGGACGCGACGAGTACAGCAGCGCGGCATCGTTAGCGAGCAGGTCGCCACGCGCGGCCGGCGCTGCCGGGGTCGCCTGGTAGGTGAAGGTCGTGCCGCCCTCGGCCAGGGTGAGCGCGGCAATCTCGAAGCGCAGCACCGGCGGCGATGCGCCAAAGACGCTGACCGGAACGCTGGCGGAGCCCGGCAGATAGTCGAGGCCCGTGGTCAGGGTGTCGGTAATCACGAGGTCGAACGCATCGGCATTGCTGCTGGGCGCGTGGGCCAGGGCCACGGTACAGGTGATGGGCTCGCCCCGGCGCGCGGAGCCGCGGTCCGCCGATTTGGTGATGGTGAGGCGCGGCTCGACCACGGTGAACGCCAGCGGCTGCAGGCCGGGCGCGCCGGCGTCGGCGTCCCACCCCACGGGATCCCGCATCGCCTCGGCGGCGGCGCGGGCGGCCGTCACGGGGGGCGCGAGCGGCAAATCCGTGCACGTGACGACGGCCTCGACGCCGACGTGCTCTTCCGCGAGCCGTCCGAGAGCCGCACCCGCAACGAGTATCCGGTGGTCGCCGACGTGGAC
>CAYMLC010000330.1:0-4372 GCA_964390765.1 uncultured Nitrospirales bacterium | reverse complement strand
GAACAGAGTACCGCGCTCTTCGACGCGCGCGCCGCCGCCTATCGGAAGGGGCGCCCCGGCTATCCGGCCGAGGCCGCACGCTGGGTGGTGGCCGAATGTGTCTGGCGCGCGGGCGACTATATCGCCGAGCTGGGCGCCGGCACGGGCCAGTTTACCGGCCTGCTGCTGAGCGAGGGGCTGCGCGTGCTGGCCATCGAGCCAAACGACGATATGCGTGCCGCACTCGAGCACACGATGGGCGGGCGCAACGGCTTCAACGCGCACACCGGCCACGCCGAAGACACGCGCCTGCCGCCCGCTTGCGTGGCGGGTGTGGTGGCCGCGCAGGCCTTCCACTGGTTCGATGCGGCCGCGGCCGCCGCCGAGTGCCGCCGTATCGCCGCGCCGGGCTCGCCCGCAGCCGTATTGTGGAATATGCGCCGCACCAATGGTGACGCCTTCCACCGTGACTACGAACAGTTCCTACACGACTGGGGCACGGACTATGAGGCCGCCGCCGCTGCGTGGAACGACCGCGATCGTCTGCAGGTCTTTTATGGCTGCGGGCATTTCGACACCGCCAGCTTCGAGCACACACAGACGCTCGACCAGGCGGGCCTGTTTGCGCGCATCGCCAGTTGCAGCTACATGCCCGGGGTGGACGACCCGCGGTACGAAGCCATGCGCGACGCGGCCGGGGAGCTCTTCGCCACCCACGCGCACAACGGCGAGGTGCGCCTCATCTACGACTGCGTGTGCTACGCGGGCCCGATGGAGGGCTGACGTAGCCCGACGCGCGTGACGCCTCAGTACCGGCCACCGCGGTAACGCATGCCCGGCTGGGGTGCGCGCTGGCGGCGCTTTCAGCGTACCGTCAGCTCGGCGTAGGGGAAGTGCGTGAGGTGGCGCATGCCGGCGATGTTCGAGATGCTGCGGCCCGCGCGGCGCACTTCGTTCAGCAATTCACTGAGCACGACCTTCTCTTCGACTTCGCCCTCTTCGCGCACGGCGAGTAGCCGGTGCAGCCTCCCGTGGCTGGCGATGCCCATGCGCGGCTCGGGCGTGCGCGCCAGAAAGGTGACGCCCACCATGCCCGCAGCCGCGCCCACGCCGAAGAGTACCGTATAGACCTGCAGGCTATCGGGGTAGAGGCGGGTCGCATAGTCCACGATAAAGCCACCGGCCAGGGTCAGGCCGGCGCCCACCATCATCGATACGGCCATGCGCCGCCCGAATTACGCGCCCATCACACGGTCGGGGATCAGGTCACGCACCCAGGAATTGAAGGCACAACCGCCGAGCGATGCGAAGGCCTAGAACGCAAACAGCGCCCCCAGGAAGACGGGCAGTTGCAGGGGCGCGGGCACGAGAAAAGGCGTGGCTGCGATGACGATGACGAAAAGGTGCCCATAATCTGTGAGCACACGCCGTCGGCCATGAGCGTGCGCATGCCGTGGCGGACGTCGCCGTCGGTGATTTCTATCTGTGGACGCAGCGCATACCTGTCTCCCGGGTGTACGGTGCGACGGACGCCGCCTGTGGTGCGTCAGGCGGACGCGGCGAAAGGTTGAGCAAGCCTGAGGGGTTGAGCAAGCCTGAGGTGAAGCAAGCCTGCTCAGTCGAGGCGCTTCAGCGTGTCCTGGTCTTCGGCGTAGGGCGCCCACTCATCGTCGTTATCGTCGCGGGCTTCCGACGCGGGGTAGGGCTCGCGCCGGTCGTCGCCCGCTTCCGGCGCCGGGGCAGGGGCTGCGTCGGCCGTCGGCTTGCGCGCTTCGGGTCCGCTGGCCTCGGGCGCTTCGTCGTGCTCTTCATAGCTCGCCTGCAGCTCGTCGTCCGGCGCATAGCTGCGATAGGGTGTGGGGCCGTCCGGCGGGTCTTCGGGATAGGTATCCAGCCCGGCGCCATCGCCCTCGGTCCTGGCGGGCTCGTCGGCTGGGGCGTTGCCACCCGCCGCGGCCGGTCCCTCTGCCGACGTGGCCAGGTCGCCCGAGGTATCCGGGTCGCTCTCCGCGTCGGCGCCGGTCTGCGTCACCTTGGCCGACGAGGACTTTTTCTTGTCGTCTTCGTCGAACAGCTTACGCGTCTCGAGTTCGCGCAGGCGTCGCAGCTTGTTCATCTCTTGCTGCACGGGCCGTATCTCGCGCGAGACCTCGGTGCGCACTTCGTCCATATAGGAGCGCAGGTCGCCCATGAAGCGCACGGCCATCTTGGCGAAGGCCGGAAACTTTTCCGGGCCCATGACCATCAGGCCGATGCCGGCGAGGATAAGTAGTTCTAGCGGACCGATTCCTAGCATGGTCGTCCTGGTGTTGTGGCGCGCCGCCGCCTAGGCTGCGGCGTCGTTGTTCTTGCGCCGCCACACGATGACATACGCCACGAGGATGCTGAACTCGTAGAGGACAATCAGGGGCGCCAGCATGATCATCATCGACATGGGGTCGGGCGGTGTCAGCAGCATCGAGCCGAGCGCCATGCCGACGATAGCAATGCCCCGGTACTGCTTCAACGCGGCGGGGGTCAGCAGCCCGAGATAGACGAGAATGAGCACGGCCATGGGAAACTGGAAGGCAATGCCAAAGCCGAGAAAGCCGCGAATGAGCACGTTGAGCGTTTCGGTCACGCGCAACTGCGTATCGACCCAGCCGGGTGTCCAATCCAGCAGGTAGGGCAGCACGAGTGGGAACACGCCCCAATAGGCGATGGCCACGCCGGCAAAGCCCAACACGCTGCAGCCCACGATAAGGACCATGGCAATGCGGCGCTCGGCCGGGCGCAGGCCGGGAAAGATGAAGGCGCCAATCTGGTAGAGCACGAAGGGCAAGGCCAGCAGCAGGCCCCCGTAGCCCGCCACGCGAAACTTGATGAATACCCATTCGAGCGGGTTCATGACCACCCACGCCTGGGCCACGGGCTGCACGCGCTCCTGCCCCTCGGCCACTTCGCCGCCGGTCACCATGCCGGCCTCGGCCATGGGGCGCAGCGGCAGGGTCAGCAGCTCGACAATCTGGTTCGAGAAGACGTAGCACAGCACCGCGCCGATGCCGATGGCGAAGACCGAATACATGAGGCGGTTGCGCAATTCACCGAGGTGCTCGGTGAAGGTCATGCGTATGTCTTCGGTGTCCGTGGTCATGTTAAGGAAAACCCGCGAGCGGGCCGGAAGGTTTCCCGCGGCCACACGCCACGTCGCCGTTCAGGGGGTGTGTGCGCGTTCGCCGAATGGCCCCCGCCTAACCGCCCAACAGGTCCTGGAACGACTGCAAATAGGTCGTGCGCAGCCCGCCGATGTCGAGGAACAACACGATGCCCACTACCACGACAACCACCGCGATGATGCCGTAGGTCTGCACGGTCTTCGGGTCGATGCTCATGCCCGACTGCACGGGCCCCGCGCCGCCCGCCGGCATGATGTGAATCTTTTCGCCCTGCTCGGCGCGCGCCTTCTTGTCTTCCAGTGCACCCAGCGTCTCGTTGATCGAAATGAAGCAGCGGTGCCATTCGGTCTCGAGCTTCTTGATGGCCACTTCGGACTGCGAATAGATCGCTTCCAGGCTCGTGGCGCCCGACACAATCTGCATCGTGTTGCCGTCGATCTGGTAGTCTTCCTGCAGCGTGTCTTTCATCACCTTGTGCTCGCGCGCCAGCTTGCTCTTGATCTTCAAGAACTGGTTCTCGAGCTGCGCCTTGTTCACGCCCGGCGATGGATAGGCGCTCATGATCTGGTTGAACAACAGCCAATCGTTCATGAACTCGCGCGTGAGCGCAACGCGGCGCTCCAGCGTCTCGACGACTTTACGCTGCTTCTTGCTCAGGGCCATGGTCCTGCTGCTCCCGTTGGGATCCCCTTCCGCCACAATCGCCAGAGCGTAGCACACGAAACGCGAGATGCGCAACCGCCCTTCTTTGCATAAGTGGTTGCATGCTGGCTAGTTATGCACCCGCACGCACACCCTTGCCGTACGCCAGGAAGTTCGCGATGAGCCGCTTGCCCGCTTCGGTCAGGATGCTCTCCGGGTGAAACTGCACGCCCCACACCGGGTGCTCGCGGTGCTGCAGCGCCATAATCTCGCCCGCGTCGGTCTCGGCCGTGATCTCCAGCGCATCGGGACAACTCTCACGCCGCACGATCAGCGAGTGATAGCGCGTGGCGGTGAAGGGGTTGTCGATGCCTTCGAACAGCACGTTGCCGTTGTGGCGAATCTGGCTGACCTTCCCGTGCATGATGCGCTCCGCACGCACCACCTCGCCACCGTAGGCCTGGCCGATGCTCTGGTGGCCCAGGCACACGCCCAACAACGGATAGTCGGGGCCCAGCGTGCGACTCAGCTCGACCGAAATCCCGGCCTCGTTGGGCGTGCACGGGCCGGGCGACAGGACAATCGCCTCGGGCCTG
>CAYMLC010000329.1:0-4405 GCA_964390765.1 uncultured Nitrospirales bacterium | reverse complement strand
AGGGCCTCGCGGCCAGACGGCTGTGTTGCAAAGCCTTGAACGGGGCCAAATTTCCGGCTGCTTCGCGCCTGGCGGTGCGCCGTCGATTGCATGCCCGCCGTACTCGCGCCTTTTGAACGGGCCCGCCCGGCGCCGGCGCCGCTAGATACCTTGGCCGTGTCCGGTTTCGTCACCGCTCAGGGCGAACACATGGAAGGCACGGGTGGGCTGGGCCTTGCCCTTCAGCATGGCGGTGCCGATAGGCCGCGCCGTCACGGCGTCGCCCAGTTCTTCATAGACCGCTTCGCCCACAACCACCATGCCGCTTTCCGCCATGTCGCAGAAGCGCTTGGCCGTATTGACGGCATCGCCCACGACCGTAAACTCCATGCGTTTGGGCGAGCCCATGTAGCCGGCGATCACCTCGCCGGTATTGATGCCGATGCCCAGTTCGAGTGTCGGGCGGTTCTCGCGCGCACGCACGGCATTGAGCGAATTGTTCTTCTGGACCATGGCCAGGCCGGCGGCCACGGCGCGATAGGTATCTTGATCGCCGCGCAGCGGCGCGCCAAAGACGGCCATCAGTTCATCGCCGATGTACTTGTCCAGCGTGCCCTGGTGCGCGAAAACGATTTCGGTCATGGCGGTAAAGTGCTCGTTCAACAGGTCCAGCAATTCAGGGGGCGACAGTTGTTCGCCCAGTCGTGTCGAGCCGCGGATATCGCAGAACATCGTGGTCACGGTCTGCTTGCTGCCGCCGAGCGAAATCGTGCTCTCTTCCTGCATCACCTGGTCGACAATGGCGGGGGAGAGGAAGCGGCCGAGGTTCTGGCGTTTCTTCTCTTCCTCGACCACTTGCTGGTGCAGGCGCACGTGGTCGATGGCGAGCGCCGATTGGCTGGCGAGAGAATGGAACAGTTCGAGGTCCCCTTCACCGAAGCGTACTTGGGGCTGGCGAGAATCAATGTAGATGGAGCCGATAACCCGGTCGTCGACCCGCAGCGGCACACACATGGCACTGCAGATCTGGTGGCGGATTACGCTCTCGCGCATCCCGAATTCCTCGTCGGTCGTGCGGTCGGCCATCAGCACGGGTTCGCCCTCGATGGCCGCGCGCCCGGCGATGCCCATACTGGGCGAGCTGGCGGAGAGTTCGCCCCCCATGCGGCGGGCGACACGCACGGTGAGGGTGTCGGTGTCCATCTCCCGCAGCATCACGAAACCGCGCTCGGCTTCCATGGTGTCGAGCGCAAGGTCCAGCAGGTCGCTCAGGCGCTGGTCCAACTCGAAGCTGCCGGCCATGATCTGGCTGGCGCGATACAGGGCGGCCAACCGTCCATAGGCCTGCCCCATCTTAACGAGGTCGGGCGTGTCAGCATCCGCAGGCACATCCGGGGCGCCGGCTCCGGCGGGCGTGCCCGGCGCTACCGGCCCGGACGGCGGGGCGGATACAGGCGCCGGCGTGCCGGGCACCGTAACGCTGCCTGGCTGGGGCGAGGCCGCGTGGCCGGGCTGGGGCGATACGACGCCACCAGGATTCGACGAACGCCGCCGGCCTATCATCGTCATGCTCGAGCCGACGCGGTCCATCTCCTCCTGAATGGCGCGCATGTTGCGCAGCAGATCCGAATCGTGCGCCGAAGCGCTCGCTGGCTCGGGCTCGGCTTTTTGCACCTCGTTGCGCCGGCCGATCTGGGTGTCATCGCGGAAGATGAGGCGGCACTTGCTGCCCAGCCACACTTCGTCGAGATGCGAGAGCACCCGTTCGTGGACACGCTGCCGGTTGACGTAGGTGCCATTGAGACTCTTCTGGTCATAGACGATGGCACGCATATCCTCGAACACGATCTTGGCGTGATGGCGCGAGATTTCTTCAGCCACGAGAACGACATCGCTTTGCTCGGAACGGCCGAAACGCGTCTCGCCGCTCTGCAGCGGCACGGTCATCGGGGGGACCCCCGGCTGCTCGATGATTACCTGTGGCATGGCTGCATTTCGTGTGCGGTTCCTTCCTGGGCGTTAGTCTAGCGTTCCGGGCGCGCGGCGTAAACCACGGGCGAGGCCAAGGGGGGACATGCTCGGCACAGGCTATTGCGGCTGTTTGACACCCGGCGGCGCGGCCCCAGTAGTATATCGCGCTTGCAACACCTCGGCGGCCGGCGCCGACGCCAGCGCGTCGTGCCGTCCCCCGGCTGCCCCTCAGGAGAACCGAAGCCATGCGCTTGCTGCACTGCCTTTCCTTTGCCGCCGTGACCTTGCTTGGCGGGCTGCTGCTCTCCGCCTGTGTGCCTGCGACCCCGGAACCAGAGGAGGAGACGACGGCTTCAGAGGCGCCCGCTGCGCCCGCGCCGCCGGCCGAGGAAAGTGCGGCACCCGCGCCGCCGGCGCCGGAGCCCACGGGAGAGGCCCCGGCAGGCGATGACGCCACGGCCCCGGCGGGTGAAGCCGATGCCCCGGCCGAAGCGCCCGGCAGCGGCGAGGCGGTGGAGACCGAGGGGGGCGAATCGAGCGCGCTCGTCGTGCCGGGCCGCGCGATGTCGGCCGGGATGGCGGGGCCCGAAATTGGTGTCACGCGCCGCAGCGAAGAGTTATTCGAAGTCAGCGGGAACCTGGGCGAAGGCGCCAGTGTAGAAGGGGTGATTCAGCACACGGGCGACAACGAATGGTTGTTCACGGGTGAATTCACCTTTCCGACGGGCGGCTACTCGGTCGAAGGCTTCAGTGCGACCGACATCATGGGCAGCCCGGTGCCCGCCGAAGCGGGACCGCTGCCGGTGGTATTGAACATGCCGGTCATCAAGCCGGAGCCCGGTGCTGTCACCACGCAGGCGGTCGAGGTGGTGCCGTTCGAGCACACGTTCACGGCACCGCTGGGCTCGGTCTTCAGCCTGGTGGTCTCGGACATGCGCCCCTTCCTGCAGGGGCCGGAAGCCACACCCGAGTCGCCCGGTGCGGGCTCCTAATTCGCCGGCCGATGGCCACCGACCTGCGCGCGCTCTGTAAGCAGTACGACATCCAGTTCAAGAAGGGGCTCGGGCAGAATCTTCTGCTCGATGGCAATATCAATCGCATCATGGTGGAGGCGGCCCAGTTGACCGCTGACGATGCGGTGGTCGAGGTGGGGGCCGGCCTGGGCGCGCTGACGGAACACTTGGCGGCGCAGGCGGGGGAGGTGCTCTCGGTCGAAATCGATCGCTCGTTCATGCCATGCCTCGAAGACCGCTTCGGCGCGCTGCCGCATGTGCACTTGTTCCGGGGCGATATCCTGAACCACGAGCTGGACAAGCTGGTGGGCGAGTATCTGGCGCCGCGGCCGGCGTACAAGATGCTGAGCAATCTGCCCTACTACATCACCACGCCCATTCTCTTTCACTTCCTCGAATCGAAGCTGCACTTCTCGCGGCTGGTCATCATGGTGCAGGAGGAAGTGGGCCAGCGCATGGTCGCGCCGGTGGGCGCCGAGGACTATGGCGTGCTCTCGCTGGCGTGCCAACTGCACGCCGATGTCGACCTCGTCCATCGGGTGCCGCGCACCTGTTTCACACCCCGGCCCAAGGTCGACAGCGTGGTCGTGCGCTTGCGTTGTCACGACGCCCCGGCCACCGACGGCGTGCCGACCGCCCAGGTCATGCGGATCATCCGCACCGCCTTTGCGCAGCGCCGCAAGACCCTGCGCAATGCGCTGGCGCGCAGCGGTGCGCTGGGCCTGCCGGCGGAACAGGTCAGCGCCGCTCTCGAGGCCGCCGGCATCGCGCCGCAGCGGCGGCCCCAGACCCTCACGCTCCAGGAGTATTTAGCGCTCGCCCGGGCGCTGCCCATGCTAAGCTGAAGCATGGACCACCTGTACCGACAAATCGTCGATTCGCTGAGTAGCGGTGTGGTCGTGGCCGATGCCGCGGGCGTCGTGCGCGTGGCCAATGCCGCCGCTGCAGGCCACTTGGATGTCGCGCAGGAGACCCTCGAGCCGGGCGCCTTGCTCGATGGGCACCCGAACACCGCGCGGCTGCTGGGCCTGCTCGACGAATTGCGCGACGGGGCGGATGCCATCCGCCGGCGCGAGTTGTCGCTGGGCGGGCCGCGCCATGCCGAGCGTGTGATCGGTGTGACGGCCACGCCCTTGCCCGGTGAGGCCGCCTTTAACGGCGCCATCTTCCTCTTCACCGACCTCTCGCAATTGCGCCAGCTGGAGCGGGCGGCCGAATTGAATCGTCAACTGGCGCAGGTGGGCGAGCTGAGTGCGGGCGTCGTGCACGAGATTCGCAATCCCGTCAGCGTGATCGGCGGCAGTGCCGAGATGCTGGCGCGCCGCTTCGATGCGGGCACCACTGAGCGGCGGCTCGCGGACAGCATCCGCGGTGAAGCGCGCCGCCTCGAAAAGATGGTTTCGCACTTCCTGCGCTTTGCTAAGCCTTTTGAGTTGCAGTAC
>CAYMLC010000328.1:0-4420 GCA_964390765.1 uncultured Nitrospirales bacterium | reverse complement strand
AAGAGGCGCAGGCGCAGATGGAGCAGGGCGAAGAGTTGGTGGCGGAACTGCAGGCGGAGGCGGGCAGCGAAGCGAAGAACGATGAAGAAGCAGCCGGCACGGCTGCGGGGGAAGCCAGCGGCAGCGCGGCCCAGCCGTCGGACGAAAGCACGGCTGAGGCCACCACGGAAAAGGACCCGGATAAATTGTACGCCACCATCGAAATAGAAGACGGCAAGAAGATCGAGTTGGAGTTGTTCCCAGAGCGCGCGCCGGTCACGGTGGCCAACTTCACGAACCTGGCGAAGCGCGGCTTCTACGACGGGGTAAAGTTTCACCGCGTGCTTCGCGACTTCATGATTCAGGGTGGCGACCCGCAGGGCACGGGGCGCGGTGGCCCGGGCTACACCTTCAAGGACGAGGTGCACGCCGATCTGAAGTTCGACAAGCCGGGCCTGCTGGCCATGGCCAATGCCGGCCCGGGCACAAACGGCAGCCAGTTCTTTATTACGGAAGTGCCGACGCCGCACCTCAACATGCGCCACACGATCTTCGGTGAAGTGACCGACCCGAAGTATGTCGACACCGTGAAGTCCGTACAGCAGAACGACGTGATGAAGACCATCACGATCGAAGGGGACACGGACGAGCTGTACGAAGAGACGGCGGCCTACCTGACGGGATGGAACGCGGTGCTCGACCGCTAAGCGGCCAGCCCCAGGACAACTCAACGCGCCCGGCTACGCACCATGTGGCCGGGCGCCTGCTTTACATCGGCGCGTCGCCGTTGTCTTTGAAGCGGTTACGGCGTTGTTTTTGCACTTCGCGCGCCGTGGCGTTCAACTCGTAGAGGCTGATGGCGACAAAGGCGACGGTCAATCCGCTTATCACGACGCCCGCGAAGAAGATTTGGAGGTCGGTCATACCTGCTCCCGGATGCGCACGGAGTTGAAGTATATCCCGAGCGCCAGGATGGAGGGCACCCAGAGCCCCACAAACATGCCCGCTTCTTTCTGTCCGTTGAACCACAGGCCGACAGACAAAACGAAGCTCGCGAATACGGCCAGAAGAATAATGTAGTCCTGCGCTTTCATAGGGGGTGGCGTCTCCTCGTCTCCGGGCATGCCGCGCCGGGCCTCGTTACTGCTCAGCGCACCAGCGACCAATGAACCGGGCGGCCGCGTTGCGTGCGCACGCCAAACAACACGCGGCCGTCGGGGCGCATTTCGAAGGCCTCCTGCGCCCCCTCGACCAGCAGGCGCGGGGCAGGCACCTCGGGCGGTGGTGCTGCGGCGAAATGCACCGTGCCATCGGCTACCGGACGATAGCACACGTCGAGCCGGTCGGGTGCCGCCTGCACGTCGATGAGCGTCGTCGCAAGACGGCAACGGCCGCTCGGCACGCGCGGCGCCACTTCGATGCAGCCACCGCGCGGCGCGACGCCGGCAAAGCGCACCAGGTTGAACAGCGGGCCGGCGTGGCGGTTCATGTTCATCACCGGAAAGCGGGCCATCGGGGTGGCGTTCAAATCGAAGGTCTCGCCCGCGCGTTCGTGGTAGTGCGCGTTGTAGCTGTCCGGCCCCGACCAGATGCCGTACCACTTGTCCGGATGGGCCTGGGCACGCGCGGCCAGGGTGGTGCTCTGGAAGAAGCGCCACGCCGCCGCCGGGTCGTAGGCGCTCCACGCCCAGGCCAGCCAGCTGTCTACGGCCGCCCAGGTCCCACCGTTGGTATCGACGCCCTCTTCGAGAAAGGGACCGCGCATGGGCGGCCACAGGGCCAGCGCACCCACTTCCTGCGGGCGACAGCACACCGCGTCGATGTGGCGCAGCAGCGCCCGCGCGCGTGTGGTGTCCCACACGCCCCCCAGCAAGGCCCAGGGTTGGGCATCGAGAAACAGGCGGTCCTGCCCGAGCACGGCATCGCCATAGCCCAGGTAGCCGCGGCCCATCCAGGTGCCCATCCAGAGCGGGCACAGCGCCTCGGCCTGTTGCGCCGCCAGGGCGCGCAGGTCCGCCGCGAAGGTCTCGTCGCGCGCGGCAATCACATCGGCCAGCATCGGCAGGGCCACCGTGGCCATGGCCGCGTTGAGGGCCGATTCTCCCCGCAAGACGGTGAACATGGGCAGGCGCGAATAGCCCAGCCACACGTCGTTCCAGTCGCCCGTGCCCGCGCGCAGCAGTCCGTGCTGGCCCAGCCCTACGCCCGCGCGCAGATGCCGGAAGGAAGCGCGCAGGTGGTCGAGCCCGGTGCCCCGCTGGCCGCGCTCTGGCGGGTAGTACAGCACCTCTTCGTCGAGCAGCGTATGGTCGCCCGTGGCGCCCAGGTACTCGGCAGCGGCGAGCAGGAAGAAGAGGTCGAGGTCGCTGCTGAAGCTGTGCAGGCCATAGCCCCCGACGCCGCCGAACCCCGTGTAGCCGTAGGGCAGCTTGCCGTTGACGCGCTGGGCCCGCATTGAGAGCAGCAGCATTTCGCGCGCGAGGTCGGGCCGCACATAGGTGAGGGCGAGCGTGAACAGCGCGAGGTCGCGCGTAGCGCCCGAAAGTCCCTGCAGATAGCCATAGGCACTGCCCTGGTCCACCATGCGGCAGCCGAAGTACTCGCACTCGAGCGCGCCCGCTTCGAGGTAGTAGGCGTGCCACGCGGCTTCGCGGTCGAGCCACGGCGTATCGGGCACGGTGAAGCGCATGCGCACGGGGCGCGCCCCTGAAGACAGCGAAGGCGAAGGACGGCGTTCGCAGCGGGTGGGCACATCGTAGACGTAGCGGAAGCGCAGCGTGCGTGCGGTGCCGGGCGCCAGGTCGAGCGTGTAGCGCCAGGCCAGCAAACCGCCGCATTCGCGCCAGGCCCAGGACGCGGGCAGGCCCACCTCGACCCCCACGCCGGCCGGCCGCGCGAGCCCGCCGCCCGCGAAGAACACGTCCGCCCGCTCCACGAAGGGGGTGCCGCCTTCCGGCGTCTCGGCCTGCAGGGCCACGCTGCGGGGGTAGTGGTCGAAGCCCGCGCGGTGATGCGCGGGTGGCCGCCGCCCGCCGTGCCAGCGGTGGTGCAACAGGGCGGCACCGGGCACGATTGCGGCCTCGCACATGAGGTCGCGGTAGGCGCGGGCGCGGCGCGCGTCGAACAGTCGCTCACAACCCATGCGATAGACCGGGGCATCGCGCAGGGGCCACAGGTCCGCGCCCCACACCACCACCAGCTGCACGCGTTCGGGGGTGTCGCCGGTATTGCAGATCGTCACCGTGTGGCGCAGGGCGGGCTCATTGCCCTCGGCCGACACGCGCTCCTCGCAGCGCAGCCCCTCCCAGGTGGTGGTGCAATCGCGATAGCCCAGCCCGAAGTGGCGGCTCTGTTCGGCCTCGGTCGCGGCGGCCGCGTGGGTGCCGGTGCCATCGCCGTGGGCGCTCAGGTAGCAGAAGCCACCCCCGTAGCCATGGCGCTCCGGCGCCCAGCGGTTCACCAGCAGGGCGCCGCGCCGCCAATCGTAGAGCTGCACGTGGCCGGCCGCGTGTACGGTCGCGTTGATGCAGTCGTTGCCTACCAGGTGCCAGGCATCGGTGTGGCGGTGTTGCGCGGGCGGCGCCAGGCGATACGCCGGCAGGCCATCGGCATCACGCGTCCACACGCCCCACGCGCCACTGCCCCACGCTGAATCCGGAAAAGGCCGCACGCCCCGAGTCTCCACGCTCGCACTTCGTTCATTGCGTCCGGCGCCGCGAACCTAGTGCACGGCGGACTGGGCGGCGCGATCGAGCAAGTCGCGCACGACCCGCGCTAGCGTGGCGGTTTCGATTGGCTTGGTCAAGACGGCGCCGGCGCCCATGGCGCGCAGCGTGCGGCGGTCGTCGTCGCTCAGGTGGGCGCCCAGCACAATCACGGGGGCCCGCGGCGCGGCCTCGTGCAGCATGGCCAGGCACTCGTGCCCGTTGTGGTGGGGCATATTGCAGTCCAGCAGATAGCCATCGATACGGTAGTCACAGGTGGCCGCCATCTGCAGCGCGTCGCGCCCGTCGGCGGCCAGATAGACGGTATAGCCGAGGCGCTCGAACAGCGCACCCAGGGCGTCGCGCTGGGGCGCGTCGTTGTCTGCCAGCAGCAGCGTCTCGGTGCCGGGCGCGTGCGTAGGCGCCTGTTCGGGGGGGCTCTCTTCGAGCGGCAGAAACATGCGCACGGTGGTGCCGTGGCCGGGGATGCTGTGTACGCGCACGGTGCCGCCCAGGTCCTGCACCACGTCCCACGCGAGGGTGAGGCCCAGGCCCAGCCCTTTCTGCGTGGTGCGGTTGCGTGTGCTGAAGAAGGGGTCGAACACGCGGTCCAGATGTTCGGGCGCGATGCCCTGGCCGGTATCGCGCACGGTGATAACCGCATAGAGCCCGGGCGCCAGGCCCAGCCCGCCAAAGGCCAGCCCATCGTGTACGTGCATGCGCCGCGCCTCGATGGT
>CAYMLC010000327.1:0-4430 GCA_964390765.1 uncultured Nitrospirales bacterium | reverse complement strand
GAAATACCTGAACCGGCCTGCGTGCGCGGTCATGAAACACTGCAACCCCAGCGGGGTGGCCATGCAGATGGGCGAGATGTCCCTCGCGCAGGTCTACGAACGCGCGCGCGACGCCGATGCGCAGGCGGCGTTCGGCAGTGTGGTCGTGTTCAACCGTGAAGTCGACCGCGACACGGCCGAGGCGATCATGGAAAGCGTGGTCGAGAGTGTGGCGGCACCCAGCTATGCAGGAGATGCGCTGGGCGTGCTGCACGATGCGGCCGCCTACAAGCGCAACAAGGAAATCCGCATTCTGCGCCTGCCCACCTTCGAGGCGCTGCCCCGGTACATCGGCGACGGCACCGGTACACTGGAGGTGAAAGTCTTCGACGACGGCAGCCTGGTCGTGGCCGAGCCCTATCTGTCGCGTATTCGCGGGGTGGACGACCTGACGCCGGCCCAGACCGAGCATGCGCGCCACGGGTCCATCGCCATTACACGGGCGCCCGACGACCGCGAGCGCGCCGACCTGTTGTTCGCGTGGTACGTTAACATCCACGTGCGCTCCAACGGCGTGGTCATCGTGCGCAACGGCCAGACCATCGCCGTGGGCACCGGCGAGCAGGACCGCGTGGGTGCGGTGCAGCAGTCCATCCAGAAAGCGCGCGAGAAGTACAAGGGCGACGAAGCGCTGGAGGGCGCGGTGCTCGCTTCGGATGGGTTCTTCCCGTTCCGCGACAGCATCGACGCCGCCTGCGCCGCAGGTATCCGTGCCTTCGCCCAGCCCGGTGGCAGCGTGAGCGACTACGGGGTTATCGAAGCCTGCAACGAGTTGGGGGCAACGATGGTGTTCACCGGCGAGCGGTGCTTCTCACACCACTGAAGGCTGACGGCCGCCATCGCGGTCGGCTCGCTTGAGGCTGCTCTTCATGGTGCTGTGCCCCTGCTGCTGGCCCGGGCCTTACCCAATGCTTTGTGGGCCGATGCAGCACCGCGGCCCGGGGGTCAGGGGGTAGCGCTTTCCTCCGGGGGCTGGGCCTCGTTCAACTCCGGGCGGCCCCAGTGGAAGTAGTCGGCATTGATATGGCCCCAGCGCCCGGTGGCGAGGTCGAAGATTTCGATGGTGGCCTCCTCGCCGATCAGGTCGTCGACTTGCCAGACGCCCGGCCACATCTTTTCTTCGGCTTCGCCATACTTCTCGCGTACCACTTCATCGCCGACCAGCAGGCGCACGCCGGCGCTCTGCGCGTTGCTGCCACCGATGAGAAAGGCGATCACCGGGCCGACAATCGTAAACGGGTTACTGCGCAGGGTGCCGGTCACTTCGTCGCCGGCCACGGCGCCGGGCTGTTCGCCGGGCCGCCCCTGATACTTCTCGAAGGTGCCGATCCACCAGCGGCCCTGCGGCTCGGCCCCCGTGCGGCCGACCGTGCGTTCTTGCACGTTGTCGCCACGTGTGGGCTGCCAGGCGAAGGCGGTACCGGTGCCGCCCCAACTGTGCAGTGCGCCTTCTTCGAAGTCGCTGTTGCGAAAGAGCAGCGCCGGGCTGAAGCGATCGGCGTAGCGGAAGTCGTCGACGTTGACGTGGCCCCAGGCGCTGCTGTCGCCGTCTTCGATAAAGATGCGCGCCTTCTTTCCCTCATAGTCGACGACGTTCCAGTGCACCCGCCGCATGGCTTCGGCACGGCCGCCGGTTGTCGAGCGCACGACCTGGCCATCCACAATCAATCGCACGCCCAGCCGCTCGCCGCGCCCGCCACCGATGAGGAAGGTGATGAACGGGCCGTCGATGACGAAGCCCGTGGACAAGAGGCTGCCCTGCGGCGCGTCGTCCTGTACGTCGCCCGGTGTCTCGCCCGGGAGCCCGCCGTAGCGTTCGTAGGTGCCAATCCAGTATTCGCCTTCGGGGTACACGCGAAAGCGCTCGACCCGGTACTGCGCGTTTTCGCCCTTGGCCGGCTGGTGGTCGAAGGCGGGGCCGTCGGCGCGCCAGTTGGTCAGGTCGCCCTGCTCGAAGTCGCTGTTGGGAAAGAGCAGGCGCCCCTCTTCGGCCGCGGCCCCCCCGGCCATTAGGAGGCCCAGCACGCCCAAGTACGCCATCCGTATTGCTGCCTGCCGCATCATGTGCCGTCTTCCTCTCGTGCGTGCGCGTGGCACCGCCCGTTTGTCTCGTTCGCGCCGGCGCGCGACAATGGCCCCGAATCGTACGTGGCGCAGCGCCAGGCCCGCAATGCGCCCGTATACCGGAAGCCCAACGTATGGCGGTGCCCCTGCCGTTACACCGAGTCTTTTCACCACCATGGCACGCGAATACATGAGCGGGTATCACGCCGTCGCAACGGCGCTGCAGGCCGGGCGGCCGGTCGACCGCTTGCTGTTGGCGAAGGATGGCCGCGTGCGCGGCCGCGATGCGCTCCTCGACGAGGCACGGGCCCAGGGCATTCCCTTCGACTTTGTGCCGCTGGCGAAGCTGAACGACCTGGCCGGCCACGGCGAGCACGAGGGCGTGGTGGCGCGCGTGGCGCCCATCAGCTATCACACGCTGGATACGTGGCTGGCCATGTGCCCGGTGCCGGCGGTTGTGCTGGTGCTTGACCAGGTGCAGCATCCGAAGAATCTGGGTATGTTGCTGCGTACGGCCGCGGCGGCGGGAGCGGCGGGCGTCTTGCTGCCCAAGCGCGGGGGCGCCCTGGTCGACGATACGGTGCTGCGCGCCAGTGCAGGCACCGCGCATCAGGTGCCACTGGTCACGTGCGACAAGGCGGCCCAGGCCTTGCGCACCCTGCAGGCGGCCGGCTTCTGGGTCTATGCGCTCGATGCCGCCGCGCCGGAGAGCGTGTTCACCTGCGACTGGCCGGCACGCGCGGCACTGGTCATCGGCAACGAGGCACGCGGTCTGCGGCCCGCCGTGCGCAAGGCGTGCGATACCGCGTTGCATATTCCGATGGCGGACGGGGTGGAAAGCCTGAACGCGGCGGTGTCGGCCGCACTTGCGCTGTACGCGGCGCGCCGCCACCAGGGCGCGTGGTCCTAGCCCGCGCGTGCCGTGGTCCCAGCCAGAGGGGTGCCGTGGTTCTAGCAGGCGGCTGCCTTGGTGCGGCTGGCGCCTGTCTTGCGGGCGGCGCTAGCCGAAGTGGCGCCGGAAGTATTCGGGGTCGTTAATCTGCTCGAGCTCGACCCGCACGAAGTGGCGCACTTCGTCGTCGCTGATTTCGCGGCGTGCGCCCTTTCTTCGGCGGCGCCGCTGGCTGCGCGCGGCATGCGCCTCGGCCACGTCTTCTTCCGCATCGTCCTGGTCGGTCTGCAACACGCGGATACCCTGCTCCATCAACTGCGCCACAATCTCGGCCACATGCGTGCTGATGGCGTCGCGGTCGCCACTCTCGAAGACTTCCTTTTGCAGGCCCAGCACCGCCCCTTCAAAGAGCAGCGCCATCTCGCCGCAGGCCGGGCAGGTAACCACCAAGACCACATGCTTACTACGCGGTACGCGCAACGAGCGCTCAGCTTCGCAGTGTGGACATTTATGGGTATGCGTCATGCCATCCTCTCTGTTGGGAGGGCTCACAGGAAGAGCCTTTGCGCCTGCCCGCATGATAGGGGGGTGCGGCGTATCGTTTCCAATTGGCGGGCCCGCGGGTGCGGCGGCCGACCCGCCGGAGAAGGCTCTGTTTGGGCTAAGCTCAGCCGCCGCTGCGCATTAGGCGGCCCAGTGCCTCGGCCGATTGCGGAAGCGGCCACGCACAGCGGAAACCGACCCCCCGCTCGCGCTGTTGAAAGCTTTGCGTAAACCGCACCTGCGGACCGGCGGGTTGCAGGTAGTTGCCCCCACGCACCACGAAGGCCTGGTGGAAAAGCCCCTCGGCCGCGGCGCGCACCTGTGGCGTGGCGTCCGCCGGGGTCGCCGTCCATTCGCTTACGTTGCCACCCAGGTCGAGGCAGCCCGTCGGCGCGCGGTCGCCCTCCGCCTCGCCCACCGGTGCCCGCCCGCCCGCCGCCAGGTTCTCGGGCTCGAGCCCCTGGCCGGCCCGTTCCCACTGAGCTTCGGTGGGCAGCGTATGCCCGCGCCAGGCCGCAAAGGCCAGCGCGTCGTACAGGGCCACGCGTTCCATCGGCAGCCGGTCGTTCTCTTCCGGGGCCTCTGCCGTGGGCCACCCGTCGCGCACACTGCGGGCGAACTCGCGAAAGTCGCCCACGGTCACCTCGGTCTCGCCTATGAAGTAGCCATCGAGCCAGAGGGTCTGTCCCGCGATGGTGGCCTCGCCCGGTGGCACGAAGACCATGCCCGCGGGCCAGGCAATGATGGCCGCAAAGCACTGTGTGGCGGCGCGCGCCGCGCGTTCGGCGGCCGGCCAGTCTTCGGCTTCAGCGGCCGCGTTCGCCTGTTCCAACCAGCCGAGGCCGGTGGCGAGGTGCGCCTCGCGCGTTTCGTTGCCGCTCGCGCGGACCCG
>CAYMLC010000326.1:3204-4441 GCA_964390765.1 uncultured Nitrospirales bacterium | reverse complement strand
GATCCCACGACGCCGAACATCTGGCCGGTCGAACATCCGGATATGTATATCTCTTCGCCATTCGGTCCGCGCGGTTCGCGGCGCGGCGGCCCTTCGCGCCTGCACAAGGGCATCGACCTGGTGTGCCCGAAGCACACGCCGATCCGTGTGGCGGCCGATGGCAAGGCGGTCTTTGTCGGGCGGATGCGCGGCTACGGCAATGTGATCATCGTGCGCCACGACGACACCTACCAGACCTACTACGCGCACATGGAAGACATGTACATCGAGAAAGGCAAGCAGTTGCAGCGTGGCGATATCATCGGCACGGTGGGCCGCACGGGCAATGCGACCACCGACCACCTGCACTATGAAGTGCGCCGCAACGGCGTAGCGATTAACCCCGAAACCTATCTGCCCAATGTGAATGAGGTGCGGCGGCTATGAGCGCAGGCATGAATCGGCGCGAGGCACTGGCAGGCATGGCGGCGATTGCCGGTGCGGGGCTGGCCGCGCCCGGGGTGGCGCCGGCGCAAGAGGGCGACGGGCCGCTTGTGGGGCGCCTCAAGCAGTCGGTATGCAAGTGGTGCTACCGCGACCTGAGTGTGGCCGAGCTGGCCGCGCTGGCCAAGCGCATCGGGCTGTATTCGGTCGAGTTGCTGGGCCCCGATGAATGGCCGATCGTGCAGGAGGCCGGCCTCACCTGCGCCATGGCCAACGGCCCCGGCGGCATTCCGGTGGGCTGGAACGACCCGCGCCGCCACGACCGGCTGGTCGAGGCCAGCGAAGAACTGTTGCCGCAGATTGCCGAGGCGGGTCTGCCGAACATGATCGTGTTCAGTGGCAACCGGCGCGGCATGGACGATGCCGAGGGCCTGCGCAATTGTGCCACCGGCCTGCGCCGCATCCTGCCGCTGGCGGAAGAACTGGGCGTGACGGTCTGCATGGAATTGTTGAACAGCAAGCGCGACCACGCGGACTACATGTGCGACCACACCGCGTGGGGCGTAGCACTGGTGGAAGAGGTGGGGTCGCCGCGCTTCAAGCTGCTGTATGACATCTATCACATGCAGGTCATGGAGGGGGATGTCATTCAGACCTGCCTGGATAACCTCGCGCACATCGGGCATTTTCACACCGGTGGCGTGCCCGGCCGCAACGAGATCGACGAGACGCAGGAGCTGAACTACCGCCGCATCTGCGCGGCCATCGTCGAGGCGGGCTATACCGGTTATCTCGGCCAGGAATTCATCCCCAC
>CAYMLC010000326.1:0-3194 GCA_964390765.1 uncultured Nitrospirales bacterium | reverse complement strand
CGCGCATCTGCGACGTGTGAACGAACGCGCGGGCTGGCACTTCTGGATCGACCGTGGCGGCACCTTCACCGATATTGTCGCGCGTGATCCGCGCGGCGCCCGCCATGTGTTGAAGCTGCTGAGCGACGACCCGCAGCACTACGACGACGCCCCGCTCGAAGGTATCCGGCGTCTGCTCGGGGTGCCGGCGGGTGCGCCCATTCCGGCGGAGCAGATTGCCGGCGTGCGCATGGGCACGACGCTCGCCACCAACGCGCTGCTCGAGCGGCGCGGCGCGCGCGTGGCGCTGGTGGTCACGCGTGGCCAGGCGGGCCTGCTCGAGATTGGCTATCAGGATCGCCCCCGCCTCTTTGCACTGAACATTGAAAAGCCAGCGCTGTTGACTGAACGCGTGATCGAAGCCGACGAGCGCGTGCGGGCCGACGGCACCATCGAGCAGCGGCTCGACGAAGAGCGTCTGCGCACGGCACTCGTGGGGGCGCACGAAGCCGGCATCGAAGCGGTGGCCATCGTCTTCCTGCACAGCTACCGTGAACCCGCGCACGAGTTGGCGGCCGGGCGCATCGCCGAAGCGATCGGCTTTCGCCAGGTCTCGCTCAGCCACCAGGTGGCCAACGAGATCAAGGCGGTGAGCCGCGGCGATACCACCGTCGCCGATGCCTATCTCACGCCGGTGCTGCGCGACTATGTGGCGCGGGTGCGCGCGGCGCTCGGGTCCGCGGTGCCGTTGCTGTTCATGCAGTCGAACGGCGGCCTGGCCGAGGCGGACCACTTCACGGGCAAGAACGCGATTCTGAGCGGGCCGGCGGGTGGTGCTGTGGCCTGTGCGGCGCTGGGTGAGGCGGCGCGACAGCCGCATCTGATCGGGTTCGACATGGGCGGCACCTCGACCGACGTGTGCCGTGTCGATGGCGCACCCGAGCTGCGCTACGAGCAGACCGTGGCGGGTGTGCGCATCAAGGCGCCGATGACGTGGATCGAGACCGTGGCGGCGGGGGGCGGTTCGCTGCTGCAGTTCGACGGGCTGCGTCCGGCCGTGGGCCCGGCCAGTGCGGGCGCCTTTCCCGGGCCGGTGTGCTATGGGCGCGGCGGCCCGCTGGCGATTACCGATGCGAACCTGGTGCTGGGCCGCATCCAGCCGCGCTACTTTCCGGCGTGCTTCGGCCCCAACGCCGACCAGCCGCTCGATGCCGCTGCCGCCCACGCCGCCATGGCCGCACGCGCCGAAGAGGTGAATGCGGCCACGGGCAGCCACTACACCGCCGTGTCGCTGGCCGCGGGCTACGTGCGCATCGCGAATGAGACGATGGCGCAGCCGGTCAAGGAAGTGAGCGTGGGCCGGGGCTTCGACGTGCAGCAGTATGCGCTGTGCTGCTTTGGCGGGGCCGGTGCGCAACACGCCTGTGCCCTGGCCGAGACACTGGGCATGCGCACGATAGTGCTGCATCCGCTGGCTGGCGTGTTGAGTGCGCACGGTATCGGCCTGGCGCGCCTGCGCCACGATGCGTCGGAGGCCTTGCTGGCACCGCTGCACGAGGCCCGCGCCGAACGCGACTCGCGCTTTGCCGCGTTGGAAGCGGCCAATGCGGAGACCTTGCGCGCACAGGGTGCAACGGGCGCGCTCGAACATACGCGGCGCATCGACCTGCGCTATGCCGGGGCCGATACGCCGGTGACGGTCGAAGCGGCGGGGAACCTCGTTGCAGGTTTTGAAGCGGCGCATGGGCAGCTCTTCGGCTTCACGAAACCGGGCCACCCGATCGAGGTGGTGGCGCTGCGCGTGGCGTCGGCCGGGCCTGCCCTGCGTACGGAAGAAGCGTTGCACGACGGCCGCGCGGAAGAAGACCCCACGCCGCACGACCGCGTGACGGCGCACTTTCCGCGCGACGGCGAATGGGTGGCGGTCGAGACGCCGCTCTACCTGCGCGAACAGTGCGCACCGTGCGTGGCGATCGCCGGGCCGGCGCTTATTATCGAAGACACCGCGACCATTGTGGTGGACCCCGGCTGGCGCGCGGAGGCCAACCGCTATGGCCACCTGGTACTGACGCGCGCCGTGCCCACGACGCACGCGCCCACCACGGCAGCGTGTGACCCGGTGCAGCTCGAGGTGTTCAACCATCTGTTCATGTCGATTGCCGAGCAGATGGGCAGCACGCTCGAGCGGGTCAGCCACTCGGCCAACATCAAGGAGCGGCGCGATTTCTCGTGTGCCGTGTTTGATGGCGACGGAGCGCTGGTGGCCAACGCGCCGCACATCCCCGTGCACCTGGGCGCGATGGGCGAGAGCGTGCGGGCGGTGCTGGCTGCCGCCGTTGATACCCTGCAACCGGGCGACGCGATTGCGACGAATGACCCCTACCACGGTGGCTCGCACCTGCCCGACATCACGGTGGTGTCGCCGGTCTTCGTGGGCGAAGACACGCGGCCCGCATTCTTCGTGGCGAACCGTGGCCACCATGCCGATGTGGGTGGCGTGGTGCCCGGCTCGATGCCGCCGTTCAGCACGCACATCGAGGAAGAGGGCGTGCTGCTGGCCAACCTGCGCCTGGTGCGGGCGGGGCAGTTCGACGAGGCCGCGGTGCGCGAGGCGCTGGGTGCCGGGCCGTATCCTGCGCGCAACCTGGTCGAGCGCCTGAGCGACCTGCGCGCGCAACTGGCGGCCAACGCGCGCGGTACCGCGCTGCTGCACGCGTTGTGTGCCACCTATGGCGCCGAGGTGGTGGGCGCGTATATGGGCCACATGCGCGAGAACGCCGCGGCCACCTTGCGCGCGCGCCTGCACGAGATGCCCGACGGCGCCTACCACTTTGCCGATGCCCTCGACGACGGCACGCCGGTCGCCTGCACGGTCACAATCACGGGCGAGACGGCGCACATCGATTTCACCGGCACCGGCGCACAACACGCGGGCAATCTGAATGCGCCCCCGGCGGTGGCCATCGCCGCCGTGCTCTATGTCTTCCGTACGCTGGTGGGCGGGTCGATTCCACTGAACGACGGATGCCTCGCGCCACTGCACATCACGCTGCCCGCCGGTTCACTGCTGCGCCCCGAAGCGCCGGCGGCCGTGGCGGGTGGTAATGTCGAGACCAGCCAGCGCATCTGCGACGTGCTCTACGGGGCGCTGGGCGTGGTGGCCGCCAGCCAGGGCACCATGAACAACCTCACCTTCGGCAACGCAGAGTTCGGTT
>CAYMLC010000325.1:0-4442 GCA_964390765.1 uncultured Nitrospirales bacterium | reverse complement strand
TCGCCCTCGGCGGCAGTGCCCTCGCCCTCATCCGCCCCGGCTGTTTCGGGCGCATTGATTTCTGCCAGTGCGCGCTGGGCCAGCTGGCGCATCGTGGGCGAGGGGTCGTTTGCGGCGGCGGCCTCGAGTGCGGCGACCGATTCGGGCGTCTCGGCCGCCATCAGCATCGAGACACTCTTGTGCCGGCTGGGCGGGCGCAGGCCCGGGTCGCTCACAATGTCGATGAACAGGTCCTGAAAGCGTTCGGCGCTATCGGGTTGAATGGCGAGTGCCAGCTGTTCGCGCTGTACGGGTCCCAGGTCCGCGCGGTAGTACAGCTCGGGCAGGAAGGCCAGGCCCGCCTCCTGCCGCTGTTGTACCAGGCCCACCGTGGCGGCTACGGCCACGCGCATCTCGGAATCATCCATCAACGCGCGCAGGCGTTCACGGGCGGGCTCGGCGAAGATTTGCCCCAGCATGTGCGTGGCGAAGGAACGCGTGGTCGCGTCCTGGTCCGGGCTGGTCAATTCCGTGAGGCGGGGCACATCGTCTTCGTCGACCTGCCGCTCGATGGTGACCATGGCAAACAGCCGGATGCGGTCGGGTTCATTGGGGTTGGCCATCACGTCCCAGAAGTAATCGACATGGCTCGCGTCGAGCGCAATCAACTGGCTGAGAATGAAGCGCGCCGAGGTGATGTCCATCGTGCCTTCGGCCTGCGCCAGGTTGCGCCACAGGTCGATCAGGCCGTCGCGGTCGCGCGGCAGTTCGGCGGCGGTGCCCGTTTCGGGTGCTTCGCTCACCTCTTCCACGTTGCCCGGCGTACAGGCGCCTGTGCCCAACAGCGCCCCGAGCAGCAGTGCCAAACCAATACGGTGCATGGGTTGTAGTCTCCCGGCGTGGCCCAGTCCGCGCGGAGGGTAGCACACGCCGGTTGCCGCCGAAAACCGGTCAAGCCGACGAAAGCGCGCGCAGAACGGCGTCAATCAGCGGGCGGAAGCTTCGGCCGCCGGGCGGGGTGTTTTCTTTACAGGCTTGCAAGTCGCTGTGAGCAAATGGTTTGCACGAATCTTTGCGAAGTGGCGGCTTTGGCACACCGGTTGCTAGCTATCGGCGTTAGCGGGTTTTGGTTCGCGACCATGGGCTGGTCACCCCGGAGGACGCAAACGATGCACAGTCAATGGCTGCACACGATGGACGAGATGGGACAAACCCCGCTCGACCGTGCCTTCGCCTCGGGTCATATGGCACTCGCCGAGTTGATGCTGCGCACGGAAAAAGACGATTTGGCCAACCGGAACAGCGCCCCGCCGATGCACCGTGCGGCGCAGCTGGGGCTCACGGAAGCCGTGCGCTCGCTGCTGAGCTTTGGCTCGAACGCCACGGAGCGGGACGAATCGGGCGAGACGCCGCTGCACAAGGCCGCGCGTGAGGGCCACGCCGATGTGGTGGCGCTGTTGGCGCCGCTGAGCGACGTTAACGCGAGCAGCGAGCACGGCCTCGCCGCGCTGCACTGGGCGTGCCTCAGCGGCCGGGCCGATATTGCCGGGCTGTTGCTGGCGCAGGGTGCCGACCCGGCGCTTTGCAGCCTCTCGGCCGATGGCCTGTCGGCGATGGGTATTGCGCGCGAGATGGGCTTTTCTGAAGTGGAGGCGACGCTGCAATTGCGCCCCGCCTACGTCTGACGGCGAACCGGAGGCGGGACGCTGCGGGCATCGGCACCGCCAGCCGCTACGCCGGGTTGGCGGCCGCCCCCAGCCGTCCGGCTTCCCCCACGGTTTCAAAGGTGCGGATGGTGGCTGAGGCCAGCACGAAGCCGTCGTCATCGTAGAAGACCGCCCACTGGCCGGGGGTCAAGGCGGCCTGCGGCGCGTGCAGATGCACGCGCGCGCCATCGCGACGGGGCGTAATGGTTGCCCGCACGGGCTCGTGCCGCGAACGCACCTGCGCCCATGCCTCGAAAGGGGCCTCGCCCGGCGTCAATCCGCCCCAGGCCAGCCGCCCCGTGCTGAAGCGCGCACACAAGGTGTCTTCCTTGTGCCCCACGATCACGGCATTGCGCGCGGCATCGAGCCGCACCACGTAGTAGGGCTGCTCGGCGGCGATGCCCAGGCCCCGGCGCTGGCCGATGGTATAGCCGGTCAGCCCATCGTGGCGGCCCACCTCTTCGCCATCGAGCGTGAGAATGGGGCCCGGCTGTGCGCGCTGGCCGCGCTCGGCCAGCAGATTGCGGTAGTTGCGGTCGGGCACGAAACAGATTTCCTGGCTCTCCGGCTTCTGTGCCATCCACACATCGAAGGCCCCCGCTTCCGCCCGCACCTCTTCCTTGGTGGCCTCGCCCAGCGGAAAGTAGGCGCGCTGCAGTTGTGGCTGGGTCAGCGGCGCCAGTACGTAGCTCTGGTCCTTGGGGCGATAAACTGCACGGCGCAGGCTGTGGCGCGGGCCGCGCCGCTCGAGCCGCACATAGTGCCCCATGGCGATGTAGTCGCAGCCCAGCTCGTCGGCCCGCTGATAGAGCGCGCCGAACTTGATCATGCGGTTGCAGCGCACGCAGGGGTTGGGCGTGCGGCCCGCGGCGTATTCATCGGTGAAGTGCGTGATGATGTCGCGGTCGAAGCGGTCGACGGCGTAGAGCACTTCGTGCGCAATGCCCAGGGTATCGCAGACGCGCCGAGCATCGCGGCCCGCCTCGACCCCGCAACAGGGCTCGAAGACCGACTTGCCCGCGTGCTCGGGCACCAGCCGCATGGTCACGCCTACGCAGTCGTAGCCCGCGGCGACCACACGCTGGGCCGCGACGGCGCTGTCGACGCCGCCACTCATCGCGATGAGGACGCGTGCGTGGGCGGGGGGATGCAGCATGGCGATGGCTCGGGCCTCGGGCGCCGGCGCGCCGGACAGGCGAAACCGGCCGGGTTATGCGGCCGGCAAAACCGGCACGCTAGCTTTTCTTTGCGCCACCCTGCCGGTCCGCCTGGGCGGGCCGTTCCGCCTGTGCGGACCGCTCCGCTGGCGCGGGCGCGGCGGCCGGCCTTTCGTCGCTGCCGGGCAATTGTGCCTGGGCCGGACTGTCGGCTTGCGGCATTTTCGGCAGCGCTTCGAGGCCTGCGGGCGGCTTGATCTGGCCGGGCGGCTTCATCGTGCACTTGCCTTCGAACAACACGCCTTCGGCAATACTGATTCGCGGCGAGGTAATATCGCCGACGACCTTGCCGGTCTCCGTGATCTCGAGGCGTTCGTGCGCGAAGACGTTGCCGTTCACTTCGCCACTGATGACCACCTGCGCCGCCACGAGGTCGGCCTTCACCTGGCCGGAGTCCTGCACGACGATGGTGTCGCTGGAGTGGACCTTGCCGGTCACCTGGCCTTCGATGCGGATGGTGCCTTCAGAGCGGATGTCGCCGTTGACGGCCGTGCCTGCGCCGATCAGACTGACGACACGGTTCTCGTTGTACGAGCGCTGCTGCTTGCGCGATTCGAGCATGGGTGTGCGCCTGTTTGGCCCACATGGGGCGCCTTGGGTCGATGCCGGTGGCGTGCCGCGACGGCCGGCCAGCCGGGCCGGTGGTCTAGTCCATGTACGAGCGTGGGTTCACCGGGCTGCCGTTCTTGTGCACTTCGTAGTGCAAGTGCGGCCCGGTGCTGCGGCCCGTACTACCGACGCGCCCAATAGTATCCGAACGCTCGACCTGGTCGCCAACCGACACCAGGCGCTTGCTCAAGTGCGCGTAGAGCGTCTCGATCCCGTTGCCGTGGTCGATGACAACCTTGTGGCCGTAGTCGCGGTGATACTCGGACTCGACGACCCGGCCCTTGGCGGCGGCCATCACGGGGGTGCCCGTCTTGGCGGCCAGGTCGGTGCCGCTGTGGTGGCGCACGCGGCGGGTGAAGGGATCTTTACGGTAGCCGAAATTGCTCGAGAGGCGCGCGAAGCGGCGCGAGACCGGCCAGATGGAGGGCACGCGGTCGAGGGCGTCCTGGTGGCGGGACAGGATGGCGATGGCGCCGGTGAAGCCCTCGGTGCGCAGTTGCGCTTCCTGCAGAATCAGGTCGGCCGATGGCCGGCTCATGCCGAAGGTCATGCTGGGCAGGCTCGGGCGCGGCATGCTGCCGGCCACGGCACTGGGGCCGTAGGCGTTGCTGACACCGCCACGGCCGCCTTCGCCCAGGTTGGGCGGCTCGGTGAGTACGGGCTGCTCTTCTGCGAGGCCGGCAAACCTGCGAGCGCGCTGCTCCAGTTCGTAGAGCTTGCTCAACTGGCGATTGATCTGGTCCAGGCTTTGCTCGTATTCCGCACGCAGGCGTGCTTCCACGGCGCGCAGGTCGGCCGGGGTGGCCTCGTCATCTTCGGCAATGTCCTGCCGGGCCGCCTGCAATTCGGCCAGCCGCAACTCCATAGTGCGGGCGACTTCACGCAGGTTGCCGCGCTCGGCCATGAGGGCGTCGTGGCGCGAGAACAAGAA
>CAYMLC010000324.1:0-4462 GCA_964390765.1 uncultured Nitrospirales bacterium | reverse complement strand
GTCTCGAGCGACTGATTGCGCAGGGGCGCCTCGCACAGTTTACCCTGGCCGAGTTGCACGCCTACGAGGAAAAGAAGCGCGAGAAGAGCGAAGAGGCCGCGAAGCGCCAGGCCGAAATTGCGCAACGGCTGCAGGGCATCAAGTTGCCGCCGAAGAAGAAGGTGCAGGTGGGCGGCACAGCGCACAACGCCTTCGAAGAGAAGCGGCGCGGCAGCTAGGCGCCCACACACCACACACGCTCAGCCCACAGCACAGCGCGCCCGCCACCCCGGCGAGCGCGCTTGCATATTGTTCCGTGACTGGCGGCCAGCAGCCGGCGGCCAGCAGCGGCATGTACCGTGGCTCAGGCGCCGAACGCGATCAGCCCCACCAACTCGGCCACGCCCTGGTTTACCGGCGCCGGGCTGCCCCCCTGAATGTAGCGAATAAACTCAACGTGGCCATCCAGGTACAGCACGTTCGAGCCGCCGGGCACGTGGTTATAGCCGGCCGGGTCCACGGCGATTTGGTCGAACATGATGAACACTTCGCTCTGCGCACTGGCACTCGCTGCGGGGTCGTTGATGTTCGTGATCAGAAAGCGCTCGATGCCCTCGCGCAAGCGATAGATGCTGTCGCCGTTGCCGTTGCCGCATTCACAGTCATCGGGTACCGGCAAATCGCTGTCGGCCTTCTGCGCAATCTCATCAGGCGTGCCGCCCAAGAGAATCGGCACCAGGTCGAGCACGGCCTCGCCCAACTGCTCGGGTCCCGTGATCTGTGGCGGTTCGTCGCTAAAAAAGTTCGCGATCGTTATTGGGTCGTCGTCGTTTTCGACCTTGTCGAACAGCCAGCCCAGATAGATATAGCTGTTGTCGATGCCGAGAATCCCCGACTGTGTGTCGCCGCACAGCAGCGGAAAATTGGGGCCGTCCAGGCCAGGCGTCTCGAAGTCCTGAAGCGATTCACCCGCATCGGACGGACAAATGGCGATGGCGTAATCCGTCAGGTATTCGGGATAGACCGCACTGACGAGCGGGCCCGCGGCCAGTGCAATGTTGATGGGGTCGATAGGATTCTCGGCAGGCCCCAGGGCCGCCGTGCTGCAGTCAACGAAGTCGTTGGGGCCGGCAAACTCGGCCTGAATCGGCGGATACTTCTCGCCGCGCGACTCGTTCGCGTACATCTTGTACACGAGCCCCCACTGCTTCAGGTTGTTCTGACAACTGGCGCGCCGGGCGGCCTCGCGCGCCCGCGCCAGGGCCGGCAGCAGAATGGCCGCCAGAATGCCGATGATGGCGATAACCACCAGCAGTTCGATCAGGGTAAAGCCGTGTCGTTGCCGTGTCGAAAAACGCATGATTCCCCGCTCCCAGTTGATACTGCTGTGTCCGTGTTTGAACAAAATCATAACAAAGCTTATCCGGATGGTGCCGCCAGCATAATTGGTCTATCCAATCCTGGCAACCCCACACGCCAACCGTGACCTCGTTCCGCGCCGCCCACGAATGGTCAAGGCACGCAGCCGCACGCGTGTGCGCAGGAGAACCCTAACGCAACACTTCGCAGGCCGAATCGCCGGATGGCGCCCGACGCGGCGCACCCTCTGGTGGGCCATCGCACTGCTTACACCCGCCGCCTTGCTGGCCACGGCCCTGCCGGCCGGCGCACGTGCCTGGCAGCGCCACCACCTCGAGCAGGCGGCCTATGCCGCGCCACCGCCGGGCATGGTGCTGGTGCCCGCGGGCTGGGCGGTGGTGGGCACGGACGACCCGGACGCGCCCCACGACGAGCGCCCGGCCCGGCGCGTATGGCTGCCGGCTTTCTACATGGACACGCACGAGGTGACGAATGCCGATTACGCGGCCTTCGACCCGACACATACCTATCCGCCCGAGCGTGCCGACTGGCCGGTGGTGAAGGTGACGCGCGCACAGGCCGAGGCCTATGCCGCGGCGCAGGGCAAGCGCCTGCCGACGCGCGCGGAATGGGAGAAGGCGGCGCGAGGACCGGAGGGGCGAAGCTTCCCCTGGGGCGATTTGTTTGAAGCGGGCCGCGCCAACCTGGGCGGGGGCGACGGGCTGCAGCCGGTGGGCAGCCATCCCGAGGGGGTGAGCGTGTATGGCGTGCATGACCTGGCAGGCAATGCGTGGGAGTGGGTGGCCGATACCTACGACGACGCCCGCGAGCTGGGCTGGGGGCAGCCGAGCATGAACCGCGGCATCATCAAGGGCGGGGCCTATGCCTACAGCCCGCACCAGGGCCGCGCCACCTTCAACGGCTTCGAGCACCCCGTGACGACGTGCAGCGACCTCGGCTTTCGCTGTGTGCAAGGCGCCGTGCCTCAAACCCGCTAAACCCGGGCCTGGACCGGTTCTTGTGCTATGCTCGCGCGCATGAGCGAACCCTGCGAAGCCTCCTCCGCCCCCCGGCGCAAGCGCGCGGGCTACGGCCGTATCGCGATCCTGGTGGGCGTGCCGCTGTTTTTCGTGACACTGTGGCTGCTGTTTCCGGTGCAGGAATGGTTGACAGCCACCATGGCCTGGATGGAGCGGCAGGGCCCTATGGCGGGCGTGTATTACGTGCTGTTCTACATCGTGGCGGTGGTCACCCTGGTACCCGATGTGGTGGTCAATGCCTCGGCCGGGGTGCTGTGGGGCGTCGCGCTGGGCACGGTCTTGGCCACCATCGGCCGCACCCTGGGCGCAGGTGTGACCTTTGTACTGGTGCGCAAGCTGATGCACCGGTGGCTGGCGCGCAAGATGGCGGAAGACGCCCAGTTCGCCGCCATCGAACGGGCCATCGCACGGCGCGGCTTCCGCATCACGTTGCTGCTGCGGCTGTGTCCGCTGGTTCCCGTGAATCTGGGCAACTTCGGCCTGGGCCTGACCAAGGTCTCGCTGCCGGCCTACCTCGCCGGCACGGCCATCGGCCTGCTGCCGCGCACCATGGTGGTGGCCTACTTTGGCGCGGGCGGCCGCACCATCGCCAGCGTGGCCAATGGCGGACCCGGCCCCGAGACCCTGCCGCCGTTGCTGTTCTGGGGCGGGCTGGCCTTTACCATCGTGGCCACGGTCCTGGTGACGCACCAGGCCCGCCGCGCCCTGAACGAGGCGCTGGCCACCGCCTGAGTGCATCGGCACGCGGGCCGCGGGAGTTGGGCGCATGAATCAGGATACCGTCCCCCCCTCGCCCCCGCACACGCTGCTGGTCTGGTTCGGCTGCGGCAATGTGCTGCTGGCGCTGCACCTGGGCCTGCTGGCGCTGTCGCGATACTTCATCTACGGCGAAGACATGCGTCAGCGGCCGATCATGTGGCTGGTCGCGCTGCTGATGGGTGCCGCGGCGGTCTATTTCTTGCCGCTGCTCTTCGTGCGGCGCACCTCGCCTACGCGCACGCTGCTGTTGTGGGTGGTGCTGCTGGGCGCGGCGCTGCGGCTCGTGTACTTTCCGTCGAACGCGATGCAGGAAGACGACTTCTACCGTTACCTGTGGGACGGCGGAAAGGTGGCGAATGGCTGGAACCCCTATGCCCACCGCCCGCAAGACGTGGAACTGGGCATGCCGCAGGTGCCGCGCGGCCTGTATGCGCTGGGCCAGGCGTCGGGCTGCGTCCTCGAACGGGTCAACCACCCGCACCTGGGCACCATCTATCCACCGGTCGCGCAGGCTGTCTTCGCGCTGGCGCACCTCATCCAGCCGTGGAGCTTGATGGCGCTGAAGGCGGTCTTTCTGGCCATCGACTTCGCCGGCCTGGGGCTGTTGCTTCTCGCCCTGCGGCAGCTGGGGCGCAATCCGCTGTGGGCCGCGGCCTACTGGTGGAATCCGCTGCTGATCAAGGAGGCCTACAACAGCGCCCATATGGACGTGTTGCTGGTGCCCCTGCTACTGGGCGCGTTCCTGCTCGCCGCACGCCGCCAGGTGGTCGCGGCCATGCTGCCACTGGCGGGCGCCGTGGCGGTGAAGGTCTGGCCGGTGCTACTGCTGCCCCTGTTCCTGCGCCCGCGCTGGCCCCACCGCAGCCGCATCGCCGGTGCCGGCCTTGTCTTCGGGTTGGCCACCACCATGTTGCTCGCGCCCATGCTCGGCATTCTTGCGCTGGGCGGCGATTCGGGCGTCGTGCAGTACAGCGTGCGCTGGGAAATGAACGACGCACTGTTCATGGTGTTTCCGTGGGCGGCCCAGCACCTCGGCGACTGGCTGAACCAGGCGTGGGATACACATACCACACACCGCATCGGCCGCGTGGTGGCCGCGGGCATCGCGGGCCTGGCAGCGCTGGCGGTGGCGCTGCGGCGCGACACCCGGCCCCAGGCCATCGCAGACGGCGCCCTGGTGACCAGCACGGCGCTGCTGCTGGTCAGCCCCACGCAGTTCCCCTGGTACTACTTCTGGGTGGCGCCCTTCCTCGCGCTGCGGCCCAGCCCGGGTGTGCTGAGCATGACGCTGATGCTGCCCCTCTACTACCTGGAGTTTCACTACG
>CAYMLC010000323.1:523-4488 GCA_964390765.1 uncultured Nitrospirales bacterium | reverse complement strand
TTCAGCGTTTTTCCCGCCTGGCTGTTGTGGCTGGGCGTGCACCTGTTCTCGCTGGTGCTCACGCGCGACCGCGTCTTCGTGGCCCTGCAGTGGGCGTATAACTATGCGACCTGGAACCGCGGCGCACGCCTGATTACGGACCAGCCGGTGATGCGTCCGGTGGCCGCGGCAGAGGCGGAAGGGTCCGAGCGCGAGCAGGCGGCCTGACACCAAGCGAAAACACTGCCTTGATTTTCAGTGTCGCTTGTGGTTTACTTGGGCTGAACATACGTTCAGACAAGGAGCCACGCCATGGCCCGCGGATTGACGAAGCGGCAGGAGAGCGTCCTCAAATTCATTATCGAGTGTATCCGTGACCACGGCTATCCGCCGACCATCGCGGAGATTGGCGCCGAGTTCGGCATCACCTCGACCAATGGCGTGAACGACCATCTGCTGGCGCTGGAGCGCAAGGGGTATATCCAGCGCTCATCGAAGGCGCGCGGCATCCAGGTGACGGAGAAGGGGGCGGTGGGGCTCTACCAGAGCGAGGTGGGCGCCCTGCCACTGCTGGGCCGCGTGGCCGCCGGTATGCCGCTGCTGGCCGAGGAAAATGTCGAGGGCATGGTGCCGGCGCCGCGGCCACTGGCCGAGCGCAAGGCCTACAGCCTGCGTGTCACTGGCGACAGCATGATCGAGGCGGGCATCCTCGACGGCGACATTATCCTTGTCGATTACGAGCGGCGCCCGCGCCGGGGCGATATCGTGGTGGCGCTGGTCGAGGACGAGGCCACGGTCAAGCGTTTCTTCCCGAATGGCGACCGCGTGGAGCTGCGCCCCGAGAACAGCGAAATGCAGGCCATGATCTTCCCCGCGCGCCAGGTCCTGATCCAGGGTGTCGTGGTGGGCCTGCAGCGCACCTACGCCTGAGCGTCCGCCGCAAACCGTTGCAGCGCGGCGGCGGTGTCGGCGATGACGCGGGCATGAAAGGCCATTTCCATGTGGCCGATGCCGTGGTACGCGATGTTCTCGGCCACATCCAGCTTGCCCGTGTCCTGCGGGAAGCAGATGTTGTCCTGCCAACTCCACAGACTGACGATGGGCACGTGGTCTGGCCAGGCCTTCGCGTTGAGCGCAGCAAGCCACGCGCTGTCGGGGCGCATCTGTTGGGCGTTCTTCCCGTGGCCTCCCCTCGCGAAGAGGGTGCCGTGGTGCGGCGAGCCCAGCGTCACGATGCCGGCGCAATGGTCGGCGCCGCTCTGGTCCAGTACGTAGGCGCGCGCCATCAATCCGCCCATGCTGTGGCCGACGATAGCCAACCGCGGCGCGCCGGTCTCCGCCTTGATCGCCTGCACGCGCTGCGCGACGCGCGCGGTGTGGTCGTCGATGGTGGTAAAGGGTGGCTGCACGGTGTAGCTGTAGATGGGGCCCAGGCCTTGGGTGCGCAAGGCGCGGCCCATGTACCACCAGTAGGCACGGTTGCAGAAGTAGCCGTGCAGCAGCAGCACGGGCATGCCCCGCTCGCCCTTGCGCGGGCGCGGCGCCCACAGGGGCGCCAGGGGAAAGAAGACGGTATAGAGCGCGATGATGTAGCCGAGTTCGCGCAGGTAGAGCGCCCACCAGCCAAGCGGGCGGAGTTCGGCCCCGGGCGGCGCCGGTGCCTGGTGGCGGTAGGCCGTGCGCACGAGATGCCCGGTGATCATGGCGCGCAGCGCGACGAAGCTGGCGATGGGCAGGCCGACCAGCAGCCACAGCGGTGCGCCCAGCGTGGCCAGCAGCGCAACGAGCGCGGCGTAGAGCGCGGCCTCGACCGCGAGAATACCCCACAACAAGCGCGCTAGCATGGCCCGCTCCGTGCCGCCGCGGGCGGCCTCAGGTAACTTCTACGCCCACCTTGGCCAGGGCGCGGCGCAGGTCGTCCGGCGTGAAGGGCTTCTGCATCAGCATCGACGCGCCCAACTCGAGCACGCGCGTGGCCGCTTCGCCTTCGTAGTAGCCGGTCATCGCGATGACGTGCGAGGTGGCCGAATCGGGATGCGCCTTGATGCGCCGGCACACCTCGAACCCGTCGAGCCCGGGCAGGCGCAGGTCGAGAAAGATGACGTCGGGCCGGTAGGTGGCGACCATCATGCCGGCGTCGTAGCCGTCCATGGCCACCTCGATTTGAAAGGGGGTCTGGGCGCGTTCGAGGAAGCGGCGAATCACCGAGATGACCGCCTTCTCATCGTCGACGACCAGCACCTTGGTCCCACTGTTGTCGAGGTCGTTATGGACCGGGATATTGTTTTCGCGCAGAAAGCGCAGCAGGTCCTCGCGGCGGATGCGCCGATGGCCGCCGGGGGTCTTGAATACCTGGATCCGGCCTGCCTCGGCCCACTTGCGTATGGTGTCCGCGGTCACGTGGCAGTACTTGGCGACTTCCGAAGTACTGAACGATTGTTTGGTTTCCATAATGGTCCGCCGCAGGTTGATCCAATTCAAGGATACGTAGAATTGCATGAAGTATAGGCTGTGCTACTTCCGCGTTTCAAGGGGATTTATGGGCTTGAAAGCCCGTCTCAAACGCATGGCGTGCGCACGTGCGTAAATTTGTCCACCTGAACACGCCAACCGGTGCCGTGCTGGCGGTGGCCCAGTGGCGGGCGCTGGGGCTGCGTCTCGGCTGGTACTACACGTTTACATACTACGGGCGGGCGGGCTGGCCCAGGCCGACGCCCGTGCGCCTGGGCGCCCGGCTCGGACTGCCGCTGTGACTTGCGCTAGAGTGAGCCGCAGACGTTGACCAGCCGGAGTACACGCATGCCCACGACCCTGGAAGTATCGTTCGACGACATCGCGGCGACGCGCGAACGCATTGCGCCGCATATCCACCGCACGCCCGTGCTCACGAGCCGGGCCCTGAACCAGCGCGCTGATGCGGAGGTGTTTCTGAAATGCGAGAACTTCCAGCGGGCGGGGGCGTTCAAGATTCGCGGCGCGATGAATTTCCTGTCGCGCCTGAGTGACGAGGAGCGCGCGCGCGGCGTGGTGACGCACAGCAGCGGCAACCACGCGCAGGCGGTGGCCCTGGCGGCCCGCACCTTTGGTGCGCGTGCGCACATCGTGATGCCCGAGACCGCGCCCAAGGTGAAGGTTGAGGCGACGCGCTCCTATGGCGCCGAGGTGACCCTGTGCGCGGCGAACATGCTGGCGCGCGAAGAAGCGGCCGCGGAAATCGAGGCGCGTACAGGCGCCGTGCTGGTGCATCCGTATGACCATCCGTGGACCATCATGGGCCAGGGCACCGCGTGTCTCGAGTTGCTGGAGGATGTGCCCGCGCTCGACCTGGTCGTGGCGCCGGTGAGTGGCGGGGGGCTGCTGTCGGGCACGGCGATAGCCGCGGCAGGCTGGCACACGCCCGTGCGCTCGCTGGGCGCCGAGCCGGAACTGGCGCGCGATACCTACGACTCGCTGGCGGCGGGCCATGTGGTCGTGCGCGAGCCGGGTCCCACGATGTGCGACGGGCTGAAGGCGAACATCTGCCAGCGCACACTGGACATTATCCAGGCGCTGGTCGACCGGGTGCTGTTGGTGACGGAAGACGAGATTCGCGAAGCGACCTACTTCGTCTGGGAACGGGTCAAGATCGTGTGCGAGCCCTCGTGCGCGGCAGCCGTCGCGCCGCTGTTGTTCCACCGCGACCAGGTGGCCGGCGCGCGCATAGGCGTTATTGTCTCGGGCGGCAACGTCGACCTGCGCGGGGTGCTGGGCTAGTTGGCGCGGGCGGCTTCGGGCGCAAGCGCGGCCTCGGCCGCGCGCCGCAGCGCGGGGGCATAGGCAGGGGCCAGCCGGGCGATGTCGGCCAGCAACCGGTCGCGCAGTTGTGCGGCGTCTCCGGCCGTACCCGCCGCCCATTGCGCCCAGTGAAAGCTGACGGCCAGTTCGTCGATGCGGCGCAGGGCCAGTTCACTGTCCCCCGCCGCCTCGCGCGCGGCGGCAAGGGCCTT
>CAYMLC010000323.1:0-513 GCA_964390765.1 uncultured Nitrospirales bacterium | reverse complement strand
AACGCATCCGGCGGCACCCCCGGCGCAGGTCCCTGCGCGCGCAACGGTGTGTCTGCGTCGAAGGCCTGTTGCACGGCCACCACGAGGCCGCGCAGTTCGCGCCCGGCCTCCCCGTAGTAGCCGGCGAGAAAGCGGCCGGTCTCTTCGTCGACGTCGATATCGGGGTCGAGCATGAGGCGGCACGCGAGAAAGGCCTGCAGCGGCGCGAGGCCAAAGACCGGCGGCCCCGGCGGCCCGGTATCCAGATAGACCCCCGCTACGCCGCGTGCATCGAAGAACTGCAGGTCATCCTGCAGCACGCGGGGTACGAACCACGCCTGCATAGGATTCGTGCTGTGTGCGGCAGGCCGCCACACATAGACGGCCTCGGCCCCATCGCGCCAGCCTTCGAGGGCTTCGACAAAGCGTACGGCTTCCGGCGTGGCTCGCTCGCGCAGCGGCACGGCATGGTTCAGGCCTTCGGCGACCAGTTGCACGCTGAGGCCGGGGATCGGGTCGAGTCCATCGGGGGGC
>CAYMLC010000322.1:1278-4496 GCA_964390765.1 uncultured Nitrospirales bacterium | reverse complement strand
TGCTGCTCGCGGTGATCTCTGCCGTGTTGCTCAAGCTGGCGTTGACGCTCGGCCAGTTCGGCTTACCCGAGGCCGCCCTCACCATCATCTTTCAGGTCGCGATGTCGCTCATCGTCATCAACCTGGTGCTCTTCTTATTCAACCTCATACCCGTGCCGCCGCTCGACGGGCACTATGTCCTGGCTTACTTCCTGCCGCCCTCGGGTGAAGCCATGCTCAAGCAGATCGGGCCGTTCGGCATCATTATCGCCATCCTGATTGCGCGCCCGTGGATAGGCTTCGCCATGGCGCCACTGATCGACCTTGTTCGGTGGTTCCTGCTGTTGGGCCTCTAGCCCTCGCGCGGGCCCGCCGCGCTTTTGCTATACTCGGCTACCGCCGTGCGCCATGCGCGGCGTTTCTTTTTCCTGAATACGCATGCTCCCCGGGACCCGTACGCCATGGAACTGCCGAAGAAATACAAGCCTGAAGACGTAGAACAGCGCTGGCAGCAGCACTGGCACGACCAGCAGACCTACGCCTACGACCCCAGCCGCCCGCGTGAAGAGACCTTCGTGGTCGACACGCCGCCACCCACGGTCAGCGGCTCGCTGCACGTCGGCCACCTGTTCAGCTATTCGCACCAGGACTTCATCGTGCGCCACCAGCGCATGCGCGGGATGAACATCTTCTTTCCCATCGGCTGGGACGACAACGGCCTGCCCACCGAGCGGCGCGTGCAGAATCTGCTGAATGTGAAGTGCGAGGCGCACCTGCCTTACGACCCCGGCTTCACGCCGCCGGAAAAGAAGAAGGGCGAGCCCACCCCGGTCAGCCGCCGCAACTTCGTGGAGCTGTGCGACCAGGTCACCCAGGAAGACGAGCAGGCCTTCAAGCGGCTGTGGACGCGGCTCGGCCTCAGCTACGACTGGAACGAAGAGTACGCGACCATCAACGAGCACTGCCGCCGCATCTCGCAGTACAGCTTCCTCACGCTGCTCGAGCAGGGCGAGGTCTACCAGGACGAGCGGCCGGTCCTCTGGGACGTCGATTTCCAGACTGCCATTGCGCAGGCGGAACTGGTGGACAAGGAACGGCCGAGCGCCTACCACCACCTGCGCTTCGACGTGCGCGATTCGGATGACCACCTCGTCATCGCCACCACGCGCCCGGAACTGCTCGCCGCCTGTGTCGCGGTCATCGTGCACCCCGACGACGAACGCTACGCCGCCTACGTGGGCCAGCACGCCGTCACGCCGCTGTTCCACGTGCCCGTACCCATCCTGACCGACGCCAAGGCCGACCCGGAAAAGGGCACCGGCGTGGTGATGGTCTGTACCTTCGGCGACCAGACCGACGTCGAGTGGTGGCGCGACTTCAAGCTGCCGCTGCGCCAGATCATCGGGCGCGACGGCCACCTGTTGCCCGCGCACTTTACCGCCGAAGGCGCGCCGCAAAACGGCGATACCCACATTACCACGCAGGAAGACGGCCGCGAAGTGGTGGTCACCCTGCCGCCCAGCCGCGTGATGCCGAGCCTCGAACCCGAGCGGGCCAATGCAGCCTACACCGAACTCGCCGGCCGCTACACGAAGCAGGCACAGCGCCGTATCGTCGAACTGCTCACCGAGGCGGGGCGCACCACGCGCGAGCCCGAGGCCATCACACACGCCGTGAAGTTCTTCGAGAAGGGCGACCGCCCGCTCGAACTCGTGCCCACGCGCCAGTGGTACACGCGCATCATGGACAAGAAAGACGCGCTCATCGCACAGGGCCGCAAGATTCAATGGCACCCCGACTACATGGGCAAGCGCTACGAGCACTGGGTCGAAGGGCTCAACCAGGACTGGTGCCTCAGCCGCCAGCGCTATTTCGGCGTGCCCATCCCGGTGTGGTACCGCATCGACGAGCACGGCGAAGTGCGCCACGATCAGCGCATCACGCCCGCGCTCGACGCACTGCCTGTCGACCCGCTCAGCGCCACGCCGCCCGGCTATACGGAGGACCAGCGTGACCAGCCCGGCGGCTTCACCGGCGAGGCGGACGTCTTGGATACGTGGGCGACGAGCGGCCTCACACCGCAGATCGCCGCGCACTGGTTCACCAATCCCGAGCGGCACGCGCGCCTGTTTCCCATGGACATGCGGCCGCAAGGCCACGACATCATCCGCACGTGGGCGTTCTACACCATCGTCAAGAGCTATCTGCACACCGGCGACATCCCGTGGCAGCACGTGGTCTTGAGCGGCTGGATTCTCGATCCCGACCGCAAGAAGATGTCGAAGAGCCAGGGCAACGTCGTCACGCCCGAGCCGCTGGTCGATCAGTTCGGCGCCGACAGCGTGCGCTATTGGGCGGCCCGTGCGCGCCTTGGTGTCGACACGGCCTACGACGAGCAACTGTTCAAGGTCGGGAAGAAGCTGGTGACCAAGCTCTTCAACGCCAGCAAGTTTGTGCTCGGCCGGCTCGACGGCACCGACCCCGCCGACATCGGGCCTGAGCACATCACCGTCGAGACCGACCGCGCCGTTGTCGCTGAATTACGCCCCATGCTTGCGCGCATCGAGACGGCCTTCACTGCGTTCGACTATGCCCAGGCCTTGCAGTTGGCCGAAGAGTTCTTCTGGAATGTCTTCTGCGACAACTACCTCGAGCTCGCCAAGGCGCGTGCCTACGAAGAAGAACTGACCCCCGGCCGCCGCTCGGCCCTCGCCACGCTGCGCCTGCTCCACCGCGCCGTGCTGCGCCTCTTCGCGCCGTTTGTGCCCTATGTCACGGAAGAGATCTGGCACTGGCACTACGCCACCGACGCGGACATGCACGACAGCATCCACCGCAGCCCCTGGCCGGGCGAAGCCGAGTTCGCCGCCATCCCCGCGCCTGCCCACGCCGCTGTGTATCCGGCCACCGTCGCCGTCTGCGACGCCGTGCGCAAGGCCAAGGCCGACGCCAACAAGAGCATGGCCGCACCCGTCGAGCGCCTTGCCGTTACCGCGCCGGCCGCGACCCTTGTCGCACTACAGGCCAGCCTCGACGATATCCGCGGCATGCTCAACATCGCCGACACGGCCCTGCACGAAGGCACGCCCGAGGCCGGCCTGGTCGCCGTCGAAGCCAGCGTGGGGGAGTAGCGGGACACGACTCCTGCACCCGGGGCCCGTGGTCTATCGCGTGGCTTCGCCATCCCCGGCGAGCAGGCCATAAACCACCGCATCCATCGTAGACGTCGTCACCACCAC
>CAYMLC010000322.1:0-1268 GCA_964390765.1 uncultured Nitrospirales bacterium | reverse complement strand
GAAATTCATCGATGGGGTCGAGCGCATTCAGCAACACGTTCTGCAGGAACCGGGCCTGATTCTCTGACACCAGCCCGAGTTCGGACGCCTTGCCGAAGTCGAGCATCGCCCCACCGAAGAACCCGCCGAAGATGCCGTACACCTCGTGCAGGGCGCCGCTCTCGAGGCGTTCGTTGAGGCGGCGAATGCCGTTGAGGAAGCGTTCCTGCTGCGCTCCGATCAGGGTAGCCGCAGAACCGAATTGCCCCGCCGCCCGGCGCTCGGCCAGGTCCGACTCCCAGCGCACGTGCCAGCTCTCGGAATAGCTGCTCACGCGGTGTAGTCCTGCAGGGCGATGCTTAACGCCCACGCGTTGGCCGGGGGCGGGGCCAGACGCACAGCGTCTTTCTCCGTCACGATGACCTCGCGTCCGGTCTCGAAGATGGAACCTGGTAGCGGCTGGTGGTCGCGCACGGCAGTGAACTGCTGCACCTGCGCGTCCAGCCGGGCCAACGTGGCGCGGAAGTGCTCGGGCGCGGCGATGCCGCAAGCCGCGTCGACCTCGCGGCCGTGCAGCCAATCGAGTTGCGCCACCTCGCCACGGGCCACGTTCCACAGCCGTACCGGTGCATGCTGCGTCAGCCGGAGGGGAGCGTCGGGCGCGTAGTGCCGGATTTCATCCGTTACCTCGGTCAGGTTCGGCGCGCGGTCGCAATGTGTCAGCATCAGTTGCGTGGCGCGCGCCAGGGCCGCGGGCCGCTCGCGCAGCACGCCGCGCGGCACCAGCTGCCCCACCTTGCCCTCGGCCCCGCCGCCGAAGGGGTTCGTCGCATCGAGCGTTACGATGTCTTCGTCCCGTGCGAGCGCCACCGCCTGAAAGCCATCGTCGAGCAACAGCACTTCGCAACGGTATTCATCGACCGCCACCCGTGCCGCCGCCACGCGGTCGCTGCACTTCACCAGAAAAACCTGCGGCGCCGCGCGCGCGATCAGGGCGGGCTCGTCGCCCCATTCCTCGGCAGTCGGAGTCGGGCGTCGCGTGGTGTCGCACACCTTCGGCGTGCGCGACTGCGGCGAGCCATAGCCTCTCGTCAAGATGGCCACGCGGCGGCCTGCCTCCAGTTCCTGCTGTGCGCGTTCGATCACCGCCGGGGTCTTGCCGGTACCGCCGGCCGTCACGTTGCCAAAGCTCACCACCCGGGCTTCCACACGTTGGGGTGTCTGGCGCAGGCGCCGCCACATGCCCACGCGCTGCACCAGCGTGGCCGCCTGCAAGCTCGCAGCGAGGG
>CAYMLC010000321.1:0-4503 GCA_964390765.1 uncultured Nitrospirales bacterium | reverse complement strand
ACCGGCTGTACGAATGCTTCGTGGACGGCAGTTTCTCCAAGGCGCGCGGCGGCGGGTGAGTTTGTAGCAGCGTGTAGCAACCTTTTAGCAATCGGGTGATTGATGTAAGTCTATGTCGGGCAAGGGTTTACGAAAGTTTGTAGCAATGTAGCAATTGTAGCAGGGGTCGCGAGTGAAAAGTTCTCTTCGCTGTTGGCGGCCTTGTGCCGTCGCCAAGTACCAAGTGAGCAGCCCAGCGCCTCGGCGGCTTCGGCATCCGCCTGGCGCTTGGGGTCAGCCGCGCCGCCTGCCTTCAGTTCGGCCACGCGTTGCAGATAGTGTTCATAAACTTCCGGCACACGGCGTTTGATGCTATTGCGTTGGCCGACGTCTTTGCGTTCGCCCCCGGTCTGTTGTCCACGCGCTATTCGCTTCCAGGTCTGCATACCTTCCACAACGCATTCGGTGCGCACGTGCTCATATGCCTGTGCAACGGAAAACGCCGCGTGCAATGGGTGCTTGCTATCTGTGGCTTGAAGCCGGGAACGTAACAAGGCCTCGGCGTAATCGAGCAGGGCGTGCGCTCTTGAGAAGTCGATACGCTCCGCCTCTCGGTGCGCTTGTGCCGCAGCCCAAAAGTCCTTGTCCGTGTTTTCTCGTTTACTTGCCGAGGTTAAGCGCTCTACCCCGTCCACCAGCGCATCCAGAATCACGGCGTTATCGTCGCTCAAAAAGATAGAACCTTCCTGCGCCACCGTAACCAGCCGGTCCAGCGCCTGGGGATCGTACCAGCCCTCACCGGGTACAGCTCCCCAAAGTGAATTATCCAGAATGCTACCGTCTGGCCCGGTTTCTTTGTAGCCCGGCGTTTTCTTGCCGCGGCCCATGCTCAGCCCGCACCCCGGCGCATGCGGTCGGCCAGTTTGTTGACTACACCTCGCGTGTGCGCATCGCACAAATGCGCATAGCGCCGCACCGTCTTGTTATCTCGGTGGCCCAGCACTTCACCTATTTCGCGGTCAGAACACCCGGCCATGGCCAGCCAGGACGCGGCGGTATGGCGCAGGTCATGAAAGCGAAAGTCTTGCAGCCCGGCGGCCCGCACCACCTCGCGCCACGCGCGGTCGATGTGCGCAGGCACGCTCGGTTTTACTTTGGAAGGAAAGACAAGGTCACTGTGCAAATGCCGTAGCCGGTTGCGGCGTCGCAGGATGGCCAGCGCCTCGTCGCTCAGCGGCACCACGCGAGAGTCCTTATTCTTCGTATCCATGAAGCGTAGCTGGGCGCGCTCGAAGTCAATGTGTCGCCAGCGTAGGTACATAATCTCGCTCTTGCGCGCGCCTGTGTGCAGCGCCAGCAGCGCCACGTCTTCTACATACGGGTCGGCATGGGCGGCCAGCGCCTTGCGCAACGCGGCCAACTCGCCATCGTCTAGGAAGCGCACACGCTCTTTCTTGGCCGGGCTTGCACGCACCCGCTTGACGGGGTTGCTCTCGGCCCAATCCCATTCACGCATGGCCATATCGTATACGCCAGATAGTACAGCTCTGTAGTTGTTCCAGGTATCCAAAGACTTCCCCTCTTCACACAACGCAGCGCGCGCATCCACCAGCATGGCTGGGGTCACGTCGGCCAGGAAGTAGCTGCCCAGGCGCGCCTTCCACCAGGCCAGCTGCGTGCGCTGTGGCGATTGCGTGGTGGCGGCCTTGTGCGGCAGCGCCTCGGCGGCGTAGCGGTCGATGGCCTCGGCTACCGTGCGTTTACGCCCTTCCGGTTGCGGGAACGCCAATCCCCGGCGGATGTCCGCTTCCTGCTGGTCGCCCCAACGCTGGGCGTCTGTCTTGCGCTTGAACGTCTTGGATATGGGGCGGCTGCCCTTGATTGTGACACGCACGCGCCACATGCCGCTCGGTAACTCTTGCAAACTTGCCACGTTAGGAACCCCTTTCGTGTCAACTGTGTGTCAAGTAGCCCGCAACTTAGCACCACAAGTGAACACACTAGACTAAACGTCTCAGGATTGCAGCTGACTCGGAGGGGGTAAGGCAAGTCCTTTCACAGCATGGGGTTATGCGTTTGGCTTTGTTGAGAAGTGTGGGAAAAAATGGCAGCCCGTAGGGGATTCGAACCCCTGTGACAGGACTGAGAATCCTGCATCCTAACCACTAGATGAACGGGCCGCGGGGGCGCGCTGGAAAAGCGTAAGAGCCCCGAATCTTAGAAAGTGGTAGCGTCTGAAATCAAGTGCTGGGTTGGGCTGCGGCCGCGGGGTTGGGGATCGGAAAGCGGGCATCGACAGCCTGTTGCCAAGTCTTGAGTCTAGCGCGAAGCTCGGCCACTTTCTCGGGGTGACTGGTGCTCAGGTCGTGCTGTTCGCCGATGTCTTCGCGCAGGTTGTAGAGCTCGACGCGGCCGTCTTCGAAGAACTCGATGAGCTTCCAATCGCCCATGCGAATCGCGGCGCCGGGGCTGCCGCCCTGGTTGCCGTAGTGCGGGTAGTGCCAGAAGAGCGCGTCGCGCTTGAGCGTGGGCGCGCCCGAGAGTACGGGCGTCAGGTCGATGCCATCGGGATGCTGCACGGGTTGGGGCGGCATGCCGGCCAAGGACAGCAAGGTCGGGAAGAAGTCGGTACTGGTCACGGGCACGCGGCACACGCCGCCGGCCTGCACGCCGGGCCCGCGCAGAATGAGCGGCACGCGGATGCCACCTTCGTACAGCCAGCCCTTGCCCGCCCGCAGCGGCCGGTTGCTGGTCGGGTGCCCTTCGCTGGTGCTCAGGCCGCCGTTGTCCGAGGTGAAGATTACGAGCGTGTTGTCCGCCACGCCGGCCGCGTCGATGGCATCCAGCACCATGCCCACCGCCTCGTCCATCGCCTCGACCATGGCGGCGTACACGGCGTGGTCTTGCACCGGGCGCACGCGCCGGTCGCCTTCTTCGCCCCACATTGTGCGCTCGTCATGCAATGCGCGCGCCTTGCGCCGGTAGTAACTGATTCGCGCGCGCCGCGCCTGCAGCGGCGTGTGCACGCTGTAGAGCGACAGGAACGCTAGAAAAGGCGCATCGCTGTCTTGCTGGATGAACGCGCTGGTCTCGCGCGCCAGCCGCAGCGGCAGGTACTCGCCTTCGGGGCCATCGTCCAGTTTAGGGTTGCCATAGGGTGCGAAGTAGCCACCCGGCGGCGAACCCTTATCGTGGCCGCCCGCATTGCGCGCGAAGCCCTGGTCTTCCGGGTAGTGCCCTTCACCGCCCAGGTGCCACTTCCCCGCAAAGAACGTGCGATAGCCCGTCTCGCCCAGGGCCTCCGCAATTGTGGTCTCTTCGAGCAGCACATGATCGACATACGGCGCTGGCAGCAAGGGCTTGTCGCGCGTCCAATGCCGGTGCGCGGTATCGGGCTGTGGCGCACCAAACCAGTCGGTCGTGTTCAGCCGCGCCGGATACTTCCCCGTCATCACGCTTACGCGGGTGGGACTGCACACCGGACAACTGGCATAGGCATCGGTGAAGCGCATGCCCGCGCGCGCCAGGCGGTCGAGATGCGGCGTCTCATAGAACGTGCTGCCGTAGCAGCCCAGGTCGCGCCAGCCCAGGTCATCCGCCAAGATGAAGAGCACATTCGGCGGCGCACCGCCTGCCGGTCCTGCTGCAGCGCTTGGAGCCAGCGCCGCAGCCAAGGCGCCCGCGCCCGTGTATTGAAGGAAATCGCGGCGGGTCAGTGCGTGTAAGACGCGGGATTGCAATCCGCGATACTCGGACACAATAGCCTCCTCAATACCCCGCCTGGCGCGCGTAGCGCAGGATGCCCATGATGCTGATGCTGTCGCGGATCTCGCCGCGGTCTACCATGGCGAGGGCTTCGCGGAAGGGGACCCGGCGCAGTTGCAGGTCTTCGGTTTCGTCGGGGGTGGCGGCGACCTGCTCGAGGTCGCGCGCAACGAAGAGGTAGCCGCGCTCGGAGGAGTGGCAGTTGCTCAGGTGAATCTCGCCGCCGAGCGGCTGCCAGTCGCGCGCGGTGAGTCCGGCCTCTTCGCGCAACTCGCGCTGCGCCGCGGCCAAGGCATCTTCGCCGGGGTCGCTGCCGCCTTCGATCAGTTCCCACGAATACTCGTCCATGGTGTAGCGGTACTGCCCCACCAGGTAGCAGTCGTCTTCTGGCGTAAGCGCCAGCACGCCCGTGGCCAGGCGCGTCTCGACCACGCCATAGATGCCGGGGCTGCCATTGGGCCGCAGCACCTCGTCCTCGCGCACGGTAATCCACGGATTCCTGTAGACCACGCGGGTGCCAAGTGTCGTCCAGGGGTTCTTCACGCGTACTGCTTCCTTGCCGGTCGGGCCGCCGCCTTGACCCTAGCGCAGGCTGGGCCGGGTCGCCAACCGGCGCGCATCGCTAGAGCACGTCGGCCAGCGCGCGGATGGTATCGGGCGTGGTGCGGCAACAGCCACCGATAAGGCGCGCACCTACCGCGCGCCAACGCGGCGCCAGCGATACGAGGTCGTGCTGCGCGTCGGCGGGCCGCCAGCACC
>CAYMLC010000320.1:235-4515 GCA_964390765.1 uncultured Nitrospirales bacterium | reverse complement strand
AGGCGCACGGCTCAGCCCAACAGGCTTGCGGCCCGGTGCAGTTCTTCGGCGGTGTTATACGCGTGCGGGCTGAAGCGCAGATACGCCGTGCCGGCCCGGTCCTTGCGCAGCGACACGCGCACGCCCTGCTCGCGCAGCATGAAGAAGTCGTCGCTCATGTCGCGGCCGGGATGCCACAGGCTGATGATGCCGCTGCGGTGTGCGTCGCTGGCCTCGCTGCTGGTGTCCCAGTCTTCGAGCATCAGCCGCCAGCCCTTGGGCCGCAGCGCATCGAGCAGCGTCTGCCGCAGTTCGAGGATACGCGCGCTGATGTTGTCGCGCCCGAAGCCCAGCAGCAGTTCGACCGCCGCCAGCATCCCGGCGATGCCCGCCAGGTTGGGCGAGCCCGGTTCATAGCGCGCTGCGCCATCGACCAGTTTCAGTTCTTCCTGCGAGATGTACTCGGGCGCGTGTACGTTGCTCGAGCCCAATAGCGCGGGCTGCAGGCGGTCTTGCATCGCGCGGCGCACATACAGCACCCCGGCCAGATTCGGACCCAGCATCCACTTGTGGGAATCGGCGCTCATGAAGTCCACGTGCTCCAGCGGCGTAGGAAAGGCGCCTACGGTCTGGATGCCGTCGACGCAGAAGAGGATCTCTCGCGCGCGCAGCTCGCGGCCGATGCCGTCGATGTCGGGCCGGTAGCCGCTGAGGAAATGGTTGGACGCAAGGCTCACCAGCTTGGTCCGCTCCGTCAGGTGCGCGGCCACGGTGTCCCACGTGATCACGCCGGGCTGTTCGGTCTGCATGGCCACCGGCCGCACGCCACGCGCTTCCAGCCCGCGCCAGGGATAGACATTCGCGGGATAGTCATCGGCGTAGAAGACCGCCTCGTCGCCCGGCGCCCAGTCGAGCCCGAGCGCGACCAGACTCAGCCCCAGCGACGTGGGCCCCAGCAACGCGACTTCGTCCGTCTGTACGCCCAATAGCTCGGCTGTCTTCTCGCGGCACGGACCGATGAGCGCGAAGTTGTCCGGCACATCCTGCCCGTCACGTTCCGAGCGCGTGGCATAGCCGCGCACGGCATCCGCCACGGCCCGCGGCAAGGGCGCCACCCCGGCATTGCCGAAGAAGGCCCAGCGCCCCGCAATGGGAAACTCGCGCCGCCGCGCCATCTCGTCGTTGACAATGCTTTCGAGTGAATTCATCTGAGCTCTCCGGGCGGGGGGTTGTGTCATCGGGCAATGGGTTGCCACACTTCCACGGTTGCGTACGCGAAACGAGAGGCAACGTTCAATGTCATCCCACCTCCGCCTGCTCCACCTGCTAGTGCTGTTTGCGCTCATCGCTCCGTTGGGCGGATGTGGCGCCGCCGAAGCTGAAGCCCAACTCTATCAGGTGCCCATGCAGGACGGGACCGAGTTGGCCACGGAAGTGCACCTGCCCGCGGGCGAGGGCCCATGGCCTACGGTCTTGCTGCGCAGCACCTATGGGCGCGGCGTCGGCCACGAGGGCATGGTCAACGACTTTCTGAACCGGGGCTACGCGCTGGTCATCCAGGATGTGCGCGGCATGGGCGACAGCGCGGGCGCGCCCTATGTCTTTCACGCCGACGGCTGGCGACCGGACAAACAGGACGGCGCCGATACCGTCGACTGGATTCGGGCACAACCCTGGAGCAACGACGTGATTGGCGGCTTCGGCGGCAGCGCCCTCGCGATAACGCAGAACATGCTGGCCCCCGCCACGCCACACGTGGATGCGCAGTACATGGAATTGGTCGCCTCGGACTTCTACCACGACGCAGCCTACCCCGGCGGCGTGTGGCAGAAGAACATGCTCGAGGGCTGGACCGCCGGCATCCAGCAACCGCACGTGGCGGACAACTGGCGTGCGCACCCGCGCGACGATGACTACTGGCAGTGGTACGACATGGTGGCCCAGGCGGAGAACATCGAGACGCCCGGCCTCTTCATCGGCGGCTGGTACGACATCTTCGGCTAGGGCACGATCGACGGCTTTGTGTCGCGCCAGGAACGTGGCGGCGAAGGCGCGCGCGGCAAGAATATGCTGATCATGAAGTGGGGCGGCCACGGCGCCGACAAGAGCCAAACGCAATTCACCGGTGACTTCGCCGCCGACCCGAACCGCTATGACCTGCGCATCTCGGAAGTGGCGGCGGCGTGGTTCGACTATCACCTGCACGGCAAGGAAGATGCGCTCGACGCGTACAGCGCCGTGCATTACTACACCATCGGCGATGCCGACGCCCCGGATGCGCCGGGCAACGTGTGGCGCACGGCAGATACCTGGCCCCCCTTCGAGACCACCGAGACGCCCATCTTCTTCGGACCCGATGGCACGCTGCGCGGCGAGCCGCCCACGGCAGCCGGCACCGCCAGCTATAGCTTCGACCCCAACGACCCCTTCCCGACGCTGGGCGGCCCCCTGCTGCTGATGCCGTTCGGCCCCTACGACCAGCGCGCGGTCACCGAAGGCCGCGACGACTACAGCGCCTTTGTGAGCGAGCCCCTCGAACAGCCGCTCGAAATCACCGGGCGCGTGCGTGTGCGCCTCTTCATCTCGACCGATGCGCCCGACACCGACTTCACCGCCAAGCTGCTCGACATCTATCCCGATGGCCGGCAGATCAATATGCTCGACGGCATCCAGCGCGTGAAGTTCCGCAATGGCTTCGAGACCGCCGCGCCGCTGCTCGACGACCCTGAAGAAGTCGTGGAAGTGACCGTCGACCTGTGGAGCACGAGTTGGGTGGTGAACACCGGCCACCGCCTGGCCGTACACGTGAGCAGCAGCAACTTCCCGCGCTTCGAGGTAAACCCCAATACCGGCGAAGATTTCCCGGGCGACACGTTGCGCGCCGCCCGCCAGACCATCCACTTCGGTCCCGAACATCCCAGCGCCCTGCTGTTGCCCATCCGCGAGGAGTAACGCACCGTGATCCAGACCGACCCGAATCGTACGCCCACCGACCTGACGGGCGCGCTGTCGCATTTCTTCGAGCTGGCCGGCCCCAAGCTGCGCCGCCTGCACGCGCGCTGGGACCCCGCGCAGGGCACGCCGGTCTTCACGATGGACGGCCGCTACACGACGCGCGGCTGGACCGAGTGGACCCAGGGCTTTCAGTACGGCTGCATGCTGCTGCAGTTCGAGGCCACGGGCGACGAGGCGTATCTGGAGCTTGGCCGCGAACTGACGCTGGAGCGCATGGGCCCGCACCTTACGCATACCGGCGTACACGACCACGGCTTCAACACGATTTCGACCTACGGCAACCTGCGGCGCCTCGCGCGTACGGGCGCGTGCTTCGCCACCGACGAAGCCTTGGCCACCTACGAGTTGGCCATCCAGGTATCGGGCGCCACCCAGGCCGCACGCTGGACCACGCTGGAAGACGGCAGCGGTTTCGTGCCCTCGTTCAATGGGCCGCATTCACTGTTCAGCGACACCATCCGCTCGTGCCGGGTCATGGTGCTGGCCGACCGGCTCGGCCATGTGTTGATGGGCGAACACGACGAGCGCATCGGTCTGCTGGGCCGCGCGATGCAGCACCTGGCCAATACCGCGCGCTACAACGTGTACTACGGTACCGGCCGCGACCACTATGACCTGCGCGGGCGCGTGGTGCACGAGAGCCTCTTCAACGTGAACGACGGGCGCTATCGCTGCCCCAGCACGCAACAGGGCTACAGCCCCTTCAGCACGTGGACGCGCGGGCTGGCGTGGGTGGTGCTGGGTGCCGCCGAACAGCTCGAGTTCTTCGACGCGCTCGATGAGCAGGCCTACGCGCCCTACGACCCCGACGGCACGTTCCTCGAAGTGCTGCGCGAGATGGCCTGTGCCGCGGCCGACTTCTACATTGCGCATACGCCCACGTGCGGCGTGCCCTACTGGGATACCGGCGCGCCGGGCCTGGCCCGCCTCGGCGACTACCTGGACCGGCCAGCCGAGCCCGACAACCCGCACGAGCCGGTCGACAGTTCGGCCGCCGCCATCACGGCGCAGGGCCTGCTGCGCCTGGGTGACTACCTGGGCCGCACGAGTACGGGCCGGCCGTACTGGGAAGCGGGGCTACAGGTGGCGGCCACCTTGTTTGCGCCGCCCTATCTCAGTGAAGTGCCCGAGCATGAGGGCCTGCTGCTGCATACGGTCTATCACCGGCCCAATGGCTGGGACTACATCCCCCCGGGCAAACACGTGCCGCAGGGCGAGTCGGCGTTGTGGGGCGACTACCACGCCATGGAACTGGCGGTGTATCTGGTGCACGCGGCCCAGGACAA
>CAYMLC010000320.1:0-225 GCA_964390765.1 uncultured Nitrospirales bacterium | reverse complement strand
ACGCAGCATGCCCGCCTCTGGACCAAACGCGGTCAGCGCATCGTTGGCTGCCTCGGCGGCTTCCTGCGCCAGCACGCGCGCGTTGTCCACGCCCAGCAGGCTGGCATAGGTCACCTTGTCACGTTCGGCGTCGCCCCCCACGCGCTTGCCCGTCTCCAGCTCGTGGCCGACCACATCGAGTATGTCGTCGGCAATCTGGATGGCAAGGCCCAACTTCTCGCCATA
>CAYMLC010000319.1:0-4517 GCA_964390765.1 uncultured Nitrospirales bacterium | reverse complement strand
AGGGCGGTCCACTTAACAAATCGGATCTGCTGTCCAACTCATGGGGTCCATCTCAGATGAACCTGGGCAGGCGGTAATCACCGACCGGAATGCACAGCTGAATTATACTATTGTGGCACTCTGTGCGGCGCTCTTCTGGCTGGGCGCGGGGGCGGTGATAAGTGGTTTGTGGGTGCGCCCGTGGCAGGGTTCGGCCGACGCGTAGTGGATGTCTTCGGCGCAACGAAACGATAGCGTTGCGGTTATTCGGCCTGCATCACGAATCGCAGGGTGCCACCTTCGGCGATGCGGTCGTGCATGAAGTGCCACTGGTCGAGTGGTTCGCCGTTTATCTCTACCCGCTCGACGAGATAGTTGCCCGGGGTGTGGTTGTCCGCCACGATTTCGAGGGTCTTGCCCGCACCCATATCGAGCGCGGTCCGGGCAAAGAGCGGCGTTCCGATTTCGTAGCGGGCGGTGCCGGCGATGGGGTAGAAGCCGAGCGCGCTGAAGACGTACCACGCGCTGATGGTGCCACCGTCGTCGTTGCCGTCGAGGCCGATATGGTTGTCGGCGTAGCGCGTGGTGAGACACCAGTGCACCCAGCGCTGGGTAAGGTCGGGGCGGCCGGCGGCATTGAAGAGGTAGGGGGCGTGGAAGTAGGGCTCGTTGCCGTGCCAGTAGTTCCCGCCGGGGTGCCACTCGCCCACGGTTTCGGTGGCCCCTTCGAAGTAGGCGTTGAGTTCGGTGGCAAAGTATTCGGCGCTCTTGAACTGCGCCACCAGCCCCTCGGGATCGTAGGGCACGCCCCAGCGCCACTGCATGGCGCTGCCCTCGACGTAGGCGCGGGTACGTTCGCCGTCGAAGTCGGTATAGGTCAGCTGCAAGGGGTCGATCTCGCGCCAGGCGCCGGCGGTGGTGCGCGGCTGAAAGAATTGCGTGGCGGGATTGAAGAGGTTGGCGTAGGCCTTGCCGCGCGCCAGAAAGCGGTTGGCGTCTTCGGCTTGTCCCTGCGCCTCGGCCAGTAATCCGATGCTGGTGTCGGCCCAGGCGTATTCGAGGGTCAGGCCGACGCTCTTGCTGGCGACATCGTCGGGCACGTAGCCGTATTCGACGAAGGCGGCGGTCTGGCGGCGCTTGCTGGGTCCGGCATCGGGGGTGGCGCCGCGCACCATGTAGCGGTAGGCGGCGTCGATGTCGTAGCCGCGCACGCCCTTGAGCCACGCCTCGGCGAAGGTCATGTCGGCGGGGCTGCCGATCATGCTGCCGGCATAGCCCGCGGCTGCAGCCCAGCGCGGCAGGGTGCCGCCGATATCGGCCATGGCCAGCATCGCGCGCAGCATGTGGGTTTGCGTGTCACGCGCGATGAGGTTATAGAGCGGGTGTACGGTGCGAAAGGTATCCCACAGGGAAAAGTCGGAGTAGAAGGCGAAGTCTTCGGCGTTGCGCACTTCGTCCTCGAAGCGGTATTCGCCGTTCACGTCGTCCCAGCGGCTGGGCATCTGCAGGGCGCGATAGAGCGCGGTATAGAAGATGCGGCGCTGGTCGGCTGTGCCGCCTTCCACTTCGATGCGTGCCAGCATGCGCTCCCATTCTTCGCGTGCAGCGCGGGCCACATCGTCGAAAGCTCGGCCGGCGACTTCCGCTTCGAAGTTGGCGCGGGCGTTGTCGGCGTCGACATTCGACAGGCCGACACGCAGCAGCACTTCTGTGGGGCCGTCTTCGGCCGGGTCGAAGTAGAGGGCCACGCCCAGCCGGCCATCTTCGCCGGTCAGCCGCTCGGCACGGGTGAAGGGCGGCTGGGTGCGTGCGTGGAGGAAACAGGGCAATCCGCCATAGCGCCCGGCGAAGGTGCCGAAGGTACGCACCCGCGCGTCGATGGAGGCGTTGGGGGCATCCCACGATACGGCGGCATCTTCGGTGCGGGCGGTGCCGATGGTGCTGGTCACGTCGATCATGAGCACGGGCGGCGCACCTGGCGCAAAGGTGTAGCGGTGGATGCCGCCGCGCGTGGTGGCGGTCAGCTCGCACAGGGTGTCGTCGCGCAGCAGGCGCACCGCGTAGTAACCGGGTGCTCCGTATTCGTCGCGGTGTGTAAAGCGCAGCGTGCGCGTGCCATCCCACACGCGCGCGGCCCAGCGTTCGGGCACGGGGATGACGCGGAACTGGCCACCGTCTTCGGCGTCGGCGCCCAGCAGACGCATGTGGCTGAAGCCGAGGATGCGGTTGTCGCCGTACCAGTAGCCGGATGCCGCGAGCGAATCGACCGCGAAGAGAATGGAGGCGGTATCGGGCGCGAGGCGGGCACGCCCCCAGGGCACGGTGGCGGCGGGACTGTTGTAGCTGGCGAGGTAGGGAATGCCGCCGGTCGCGTTGAACACGTTGACCTCGGCGCCCAGGCGCCCGGGCGTATGCGCCACGTCGAGCGCGCCGGGCGTCTGGTTGACCACGTGGCGGTAGGTGGCAAAGAGGGTGCCGAAGGCGATGGCGCCCAAGAGCACCACCACCAGCAGCAAGGCCGCCGCACCTGCCAACAGGCGGCGGATCATGATGCAGCACCTGAGGCGTTGGCCAGGCTGTGCTCGGCGATATGGTTCAGAATCGCCTCGCGCATGGTGCCCGAGCCGACGGTGCTGAGGTGGTCGCCCCCGCGCACGATCACGACCTTGTGGTTGCGTAGCTTGCCCTCGAGCGCGTCGACGTCTTCTTTCAGCGGGTCGCGGTCGCCGATGACATTGAGCACGGGCACGTCGATGGCGGCGAGTTCTTCTTCGCTGATTTCGAGGTCGAAGAGGCCTTCGATACAGGCGGCGAGTGCGGTGGTATCGTTGAGTCGGCTCAAGGTGAAATCGATGGTCTGCATGGCGGCGGCGTTCATCTGCTCCGGCGGGTGCAATACCTGGATGAGCGGCATGAAGCTGGCCTCTTCCCGCAGCGACACAACCAGATTCTCGAGCATGGCGACGCGTTCGGGGTAGCGCCGTGGCCAGCCGGCGCCACAGGGCGCGGCGCTGATCAGGCGGTCGGGATACAGCGTGAGCAACTTCATCGTGATGAAGCCGCCCATCGAATAGCCGACAACGTGGGCGCGTTCTATCGCGAGGTGGTCGAGCAGGCGGATAACGTCGTGCACCATCTCGACGCCGTAGGTGCCGGGCTCGTGTGGCTTATCGCTCAGACCGTGGCCGCGGTTGTCGAGCGCGATCACGCGGTACTGCCGGGCCAGCGCATCGAGCAGGCCGCTGCGCCGCCAGTTGATGTCGATGTTGGCGGCGAGGCCATGCACCAGCACGACGGGTTCGCCGTCGGGCTGGCCTTCATCGACATAGTGCAGGCGCACGCCATCGCTGTCGAAGTAGTCGCCGACCACGCGGTAGTTGAGTGTGTAGTAGAAGATGCCGGTGCCGACGGCAAAGAGCGCGGCCAGAGCCGCCGCGCCGATGAGTAACCATTTGCGTTTCACGGTGCGCTCCCGATATGACGCGAGGCAGCCCGCCGTGTTTGTGCGCCTCGCAGTGGCCCGGCGCGCATCCTACCCGCCGTCTGGCGCAGCGTACAATCGTTGCGCACTGGCGCGGCCCGACACCAAGCCGAGACAGGGCAGCAGTACCATGCCGCAGCGTCCGAAAGCGCGGCCCGTGTTCGACACGGCCAGCCGCACCGACAACCTGCGCGCCAGCTTCGAGATGCTGGGCGGCGTGATGGGCTTTGCCGCCATGGCAGCGATTGCGCATGGCGCGGGCGATTATCTGGCCTGGCCGCTGGTGGCGTTTGGCCGCATCGTGGTGACCGCGGTGCTGGCGGCCATCATGCTGCGGGCCTCGGGACTGGCCTTCGTATTCGATGGCGGGCGTGCGCTGTGGGTGCGCAGCCTGGCCGGCACCGCGGCGCTCAGCCTCAACTTCTTCGCGCTGACGCATCTGCCCATCACCGATGCGGTCGTCATCTTCTCGACCAATGTGCTGTGGATCAATGCGCTGCTGGCCCTGTTTTTCCGGCGGCGTGTGCCGCCTGCCACCTGGGCCTATGCCGCACTGGCGCTCGCGGGGGTCTATGTGCTGCACAATCCCGAGTTCGATGCGCGGCTGCTGCCGCTCTTGCTGGCGCTGGGCGGTGCCTTCTTCATGGCCGTGGCCAAGCTGGCCCTGGCGCACTGCAAACCGCTGGGCACCTTGCCCGTGGTCGTGCACTACAGCACGACTGCCTCGCTGGCGACGCTGGCCATGTGTGCGCTGCAGTGGGATGCGCTCGTGCTGGCTGGGGCGCCACTGCCGCTGTGGGTGTGGCTCGGTCTGGGGGGCATGGGCCTGGCCGGTACCGTGGGCCAGGTGATGATGACGACGGCCTATCGCCGGGGGCACCCGACCTTCGTGGCGCTGGTGGGCATATCGCAGATTGTCTTTGCCGCCGCGCTCGACCTCATGATCTGGGGCAATGGCTTTACCGAGCGCAAGCTGCTGGGCGTCGCCATGATTACCACCGCCGTGGTGCTGAGCATCGTGACGAGTGCGCGCGCCCCGGCCCCCGCCCGCGAAACC
>CAYMLC010000318.1:0-4530 GCA_964390765.1 uncultured Nitrospirales bacterium | reverse complement strand
CGGCGCAGCGCCAGCAGCATGAGGTTCATGACGACCTCCTGCAATTCTTCGCGCTGTGCGTAGACCAGCGGCAGGTAGCCGGCGCGCTCTTGTTCGAGGACGACGCCGGCATGCTCGAGGCGCTTACAGGTGAGCGAGAGGGCGGCGTCGACGACTTCATCGAACGCCAGGGCCGCGGGCGGCCCGGAAGCGCGCCGTGCGAAGGCCATGAGGTTGCGCACGATAATGGCGACGCGGTCGGCCTCGGCGTGGATGAGTGCGGCGAACTCGCGCGAGTCGTCGCGTGCGGCCAACTGTTCGAGCAGGATATCGGCACAGTTGAGAATGCCATTGATGGGATTGTTGATTTCGTGCGCGACGCTTGCCGCCAGGTCGCCTATTGACGACAGGGTGGCGGCCTGCAGCATCTGCGCCTGCACACTGCGCCGGTGCAGCGCTTCGCCCAGTTGGCCGGCCGCCGCCTTGACCAGGGCACGGTCGGCGTCGCGCGATTCTGGGTCTTGTGCAGGGGCATGCCACGCCACGCGCAGGGTGCCGCGGGGCGTACCACCGGCGAGGATGGTGTCTTCGGTCTCTTCGGTGACGGCCGGGCGCGGGGTGGCGGCGGGCGGCTGCCCAGAGACGAACTTGGCGTGCGGGGTGGCGGCGGCGAGGATGAGCGTGACAACGGCATCTTCGGGCTGGCTGAGTCCCTGGCGCAGGCGCTCGGCCACGGCGGCCGCCGCGAGGGTACCGTCTTCGCCGGCCAGCAGATTGCGCATTTCGTAGACACAGGTGAGGCGGCGGTGTTCATGGGCGAGGGCGAGCAGCAGGCGCTCGCGTTCGGCCTGGGCCGCCACCTCGGCGCGCCGGTCGCGCAGGATGCCGGTGAAGCGACGCTCGCCGTCGAGCCACGCTTCGGTGACGGCCAGCGACGCGGGCAACAGCGTGCCGTGTGCGCAGCGCACTTCCACATCGCGGCCGACGCCGATGATGTGCGGGTCGCCCGTGGCGAGATAGCGCTGGATGTAACCGTCGTGCTGGCTGGCATCGTGCTCGGGCATGATGCAGGTGATGGGCTGGCCAACCAGCTCTTCGGGGCGCCAGCCGAGCAGGTGGTGCACGGCGGGGTTGGCGTAGCGGATGGTGCCTTGCTCGTCGATGCTGATGATGGCATCGGCCGCCGCCTCGACCAGGGCCTCGAAGCGCGATGGTCGGGCGGATGCGGCGCTATCGGCGTGCGCGGGTCGAGCGTCCATAGAAGAGTCGTGTGCTTTGGCCGGTTGTAGCCCAATGGAACAGTGCGCAATATAACGCACCGCTAATCGTATGTATACCCGTTTTTTATACGGGAACCGCCGGGTTTGATTGGGCGCCATGGTGCAATGTGCTATGATCGGTGTGCGGGAGGAAGCCAATCGCCAGCATGACCAGCCGCGACCGCGCGCCTGGACCGGGCAACCGCGCACCGGGTTGCCAGCCCCGCCGGCCCGCCGGGGACAACGTGAACAAGCGCGCGCATCGTGTGTCTGGGGAGTAGTATGCGCATGACGGGACCGACGCACGACGACCCGGGCAATGCCTTGCCCGTACCGCAGGAACCGAAGGTCGACAGCAAGAGTAAGCAGCGGCCGCTCTGGCTGAATGTAACGCTGTTCAGTGCCGCCGTGGCGGCGGCCGTGTGCACGTATCTGTTCTTACCGGAAGACCTGCCGGTGCCCGAGGGCTTTGTATCGGACCAGCCGGCGCGCCTGATGGCGGCCATCTTTGCGTTGGCGCTGGTGCTGTGGGTGACCGAAGCCATTCCGCTGTTTGCCACCTCGCTGCTGGTCATCATGTGTGAGGCGTGGTTGATCGCGACGGCGGGCGAGACGCTGGATGCGCGGTACACGATCGTGCTGGCGGCGTTCAGCAGTCCGATCATCTGGATTTTCCTGGGCGGCTTCATTCTGGCCAAGGGGATTCAGCGCGAGGGGCTGGATGTGCAGATGGCGGCGATCATGCTGCGGCCTTTCGGCTCGCGGCCGGCCATGATGATGGCGGGGATGATGCTGATCACGGCGCTGTTCTCGATGTTCATGAGCAACACGGCGACGACGGCGATGATGATCATTCTGGTGGCGCCGATTCTGAAGCAGTTGAGCACGGCTGACCCGTTCCGCAAGGGCATCGTGCTGGCGATTCCGTTTGCGGCGAACATCGGCGGCGTCGGCACGCCGATCGGCACACCCCCCAATGCGGTGGCGATTGGCCAGTTGGAAAAGACGCAGGGCATCGCGATTGGCTTTGCCGAGTGGATGGCGGTGGGGGTGCCGCTGGTACTGGGTACGTTGGCGTTGATGTGGATGGCGCTGGCGCTGTTGTTCCGCTCGGAGAAGAAGGCGTTGCACGTGGCGCTGCCGCAGGGCTTCAAGCTGACGCGCAACGCCGTCATTGTGTATGCCACCTTCGCGCTGACGGTGGCGCTGTGGCTGACGGGCACGTTCACGGGTCTGCCGACGGCGGTGGTGGCGGTGGTGCCGGCGGCCCTGCTGACGATGACGCGCATCATCGGCCGCTCGGAATTCAACAGCCTGGAGTGGGACATCCTGATGCTTATCGCGGGCGGCATCGCGCTGGGCACGGGCATCACGAGCACGGGTCTGGACCAGTGGATTGTGGGGGTCTTGCCGGGCGACGACGTGTCGATGTTTGTGCTGGTGTTGGCGTTCTGTGTGCTGGGTGTGACGCTGAGCACGGTGATGAGCAACTCGGTGGCGGCGAATCTGCTGATTCCGATTGCGCTGGTGGTGGTGGCGGCACGCCCGGATGTGGACAACATCGACATTGCGGTGCTGGCGATTGTGACGGCGGTGACGACCAGCTTTGCGATGGGTCTGCCGATCAGCACGCCGCCGAATGCCATCGCCTATGGTTCGGGCGAGATTGGCTCGCGCGACATGCTGCTGGTTGGCGGTATCTGCAGCGTGCTGGCGACGCTGTTCATCGTGCTGACGGGACCGTTTACGGTGGGCTTGATACTGGGCTTGTTCGGGCGCTGATCCGCGCAGCGGTGTATCCGGCCGCCGCGCTGCGGCACCGCGCCGGGCGTGTGAGGGGCGGGCTTTGTGTGCCCGGCCCATGGGCCGTTACGATGAAAGGAGGAGGTCCCTATGCCAAAAAGCCATTCAAGCGAGCCGGGTTCGGGTCGCGCTGCCAGCAGTTCCGGCGGGGACGGCGAACGGGGCGCACAGTACACCGCGGTCGCGGACAATGTGGGCCAGATTCTGAGGGCCTCGCTGGGCCAGGTGTTTGGCATGCATCCGTGGCACGGCGTGCCGCTGGGTGATGAAGCGCCGGAAACGACGAACATCTACATTGAGATGCTGCCGACGGACACGCTGAAGTACGAGCTGGACAAGGCGACGGGCATCTTGCGTGTTGACCGGCCGCAGCGCTTTTCGAGCGTGTGCCCGGAGCCATACGGCTTTATGCCGCAGACCTTCTGCGGCGAGCGCGTGGCGGAATACTGCATGCAGCGCACGGGGCGCGACGATATCGCGGGCGACGAAGACCCGCTGGACGTGTTGCTGTTGACGGAGAAGCACGTAACGCACGCCAATATCTTCTGCCGGGCCATGCCGATTGGCGGCCTGCGCATGCTGGATGGCGAGGAAGCGGACGACAAGATTATCGCGATTCTGGACGGCGACTCGTCGTATGGCTATTGGCGCGATATCTCGCAGTGTCCCTCGCTGATGGTGGAGCGCTTCAAGCACTACTTCCTGACGTACAAGCAGGCGCCCGATTCGCAGCGCAACGTCTGCGAGATTACGCATGTGTATGGTGCGGAAGAGGCGCGCGAGGTGGTGCGGCGGGCGCATGAGGATTACGTGGCGCGATACGGCGAGCTGGCGGCGCTGCTGAAGCAGGTGCGCGAGACGATCGCCTAGCGGGCTAGGCAGGCTCGATGTACTGTCGCGCGTGCCGGCCTTCGGTGGTGTGTTCGGCCGATTGCCAGTGCACCGCGTGGCGAAAGGGCGGGCCGTCGAAGACGAAGGTGTGGAACTCGCCGCGCTCGCCACAGGGGTCGACTTCGGGCGGCAGCCCGTTCAGGAAGTCGGCGTCGAAGGCATGTCCGGCGAGGCCGGCATCGAGGTGCTGGGTATCCACGGCACAGACCAAGGCGCGGAAGCCATCGGCCACGAACTTGCGCGCGAGCGCAGTGGTCTCGAGTCCCCAGAGGGGAAAGAGCGGCTGAACCCCCCATTCTGCGCAGGCCTCTTCACGCCAGCGGCGCACATCGCGCAGGAACAGGTCGCCAAAGGCCACGCGGTCGTTGGGCAGAATGTTCAGGGCTTCGCCGACGCCGGCGCGGTAGGCCTCGTTGCTGGCGTTGTCTGGCAGGGTGACGAGGGTAAGCGGCAGGCCGAGCGCTTCGGCCTGTGCTTCGAGCAGTGCACCGGGCACGCCGTGGATGGGCACACTGCCGGTGCGCGCGGAGAGCGTAGCGAGCAGGCGGGCGGCCTCGTACTGCGGCATGGTGCGCAGGGCCCAGAAGGCGAGCACGCT
>CAYMLC010000317.1:0-4549 GCA_964390765.1 uncultured Nitrospirales bacterium | reverse complement strand
GGGTGAACATGAGGGTGTCGTTGGCTTCGTAGAAGGGATAGAAACGCTCGAACCGCCCACCCTTCTGGAACATGGGCTCTACGCTGTCTAATAAATCGCGGAGTGGCTTCATACTGCTTCGCTCTATCCTTCTCGCTCGACAATGTCGAGGTTCTCGCGCAGGAGCGGGCCGTAGTTGTACTTGCCCGGACATACGAACGTGCACAGCGCAAGGTCTTCTTCATCCAGCTCGAGCATCCCCAACTGTTCGCCGCGCTCGATATCCTTGCGGATAATGGCGCGCAACAGGAAGGTGGGCAGAATGTCGAGCGGCATCACCTTCTCATACAGACCGATCGGCACCATGGCACGGGGACTGCCATTGGTAGTGGTGGTCATCTGAAATTTCTTGTCGGGAATCAGCGACGACACAAACGCGCCCGTGAGCGAGAACTTTTCAGTGCCCGGGCTCAGCCAGCCGAAGAACACGCGCTCGCGGCCTTCCTTCAACACGCATACCTGATTGTGGTACCGGCCGAGATAGCCATCGATTTCGCCCATGGCGCGGCGGCCGCTGAGGGCCGAGCCGGAAATCACGCGGGGCTCCACTTCGGGGTCCAGTTCGTGGGCCACCAAATCGTCGAGCGCTGCACCCACGCGCGTGCGCAGCAGCCGCGGGTGCTTGACGACCGGCCCCGACAGCGCGACGACACGCTGCGTGGGAAAACGGCCGGTACGGAAGAGTTCGCCAATGGCCAGCAGGTTCTGCAGATTGATGTGCCAGACCTGCTTCTGTTGGCTTACCGGGTCGAGAAAGTGAATGTGCGTGCCGACGAGGCCCGCCGGATGCGGACCGCTGAATTCTTCTACGCGCGCACGCACACTGGCCGGCGGCAGCAATGCCGAACCCGCCTTCTTGCAGAAATAGAGCGGGCCATTCGTCAACTGGCGCAGCGCTGCCATGCCATAGTACAGGTCACCTTCCCGGCCCATGCCGACAACATCCATGTTCGGCGCAAGCGGCTCGGTATCCATCGCGTTGATGAAGATGCTGCTGGGCTGATTCTCGGGCGAGGGCACCCGGCTGAAGGGGCGCATACGCAGCGCTGGCCACATGCCCGATTCGAGCAGCAGCGCGCGCACCTGTTCGGAGTCGAGCGCCTGCGGATCCTGGCCGGTGTAACTTTCATATGCCGCGTAGTCTTCGTCCGTCGTCGCGCCGGAGCGCTCGCGGTCGTTCAACTCGATAACGATCGAAAGCAGACGGCGGCGCTCGCCGCGATTGACGGCCACCACCGTACCGGAACCGGGCGACGTATACAGCACGCCGGGGTTCTTCTTGTCTTCACACAAGGGCTCGCCGCAGCGCACCCAGTCGCCCTCGTTCTTGAACATCGTGGGCTTGAGTCCGAGGTAGTCCTCGGCGACGAGCGCAACACGCGAGACGCGTGGCGCATCGTAAATGCGCATCTCGGGTTCACCGTCGAGAGGAATGTCTAAACCGCGTTTAATCTGGTGAGTGGCCATGGCAGCAAGTGTTTTCCAGGGATTCAGAGCCTATGACTTCAGGGGCCCTTCGTCCGGTAGATGGCAGCCGTAGCCGGACGGTTCTGGACCAAGTGTGGCGCGGTTCGTTCAGCCAACCGGGCAGGAAGGCTGCCGTATAGACCCGGGGTGTGAGGAACCCCAGACGGCCTCGCCACGAGTGCGCGGATCATACACAGGCGCCGCCGTATGAAACAAGCGAAATCGCACGCGCAAAGGAGCGGCAATCGCACTTTTCTGCACTCAAGACGCATCCTGGACAAGGTCCTCCTGAACAACCTGACCGGGCCGTGTGCTCGTGTGCGGCCACAGCTTCCGGCCCGGATAAATACTGGTGTTGATGCCGGTGTGCACGTGGTCGCCCACGATGGCGCCCAGCTTGCGCAGACCCGTGTCAACCAATTGCCCCTTGATCATCGAACCGTGGTTGCCGCCGTCGTGGCGGAAGTTCGCGGTAACGGTGCCGCAACCAAAGTTCACCCCCTCGCCAAGTATGCTGTCACCCACATAGCTGAGGTGCGGCACCTTGGCCCCGTCGAAGAGGATCGAATTCTTGATCTCGCTGGCCTGGCCCACCTTGCAGCCATCGCCCAGCGTGGTGCCCGGGCGCAGCCAGCAGTTGGGGCCAATCTCGCAGTCATCGCCCACGAGTACGGGACCGTCGATTACAGCGCCGGCGCGCACACGGGTGCCGCGCCCAATGGACACGAGGCCCGACAGGTGCGCGCCAGCGTGCACTTCGCCGTCGATACGCGGTGCGATGTGGTTTTCCAGCAGGTGCATGTTCACGCTTAACAGGTCCCAGGCGTATCCGATACTCAACCAGGGTCCGGTCGCCTCGACCACCCAGAAGCCGGCGGCGTCGGCCCGGGCCTGGACCGCGGCTGTAATCTCAATTTCGCCGCGTTCTGAAATTTTCAACGAGTCTATAACATCGAAAATTTCGCGGTCAAAGTGGTACACGCCGATGTTCGCCAGGTCCGACGGCGGCACCTCCGGCTTCTCCACCAGGCGCACCACCCGGTTCTCCGCACCCACCTCGTACACGCCCAGCCGCCGCGGGTCGGGCACGCGCTGCGCCAGCGCCGTGTGGGGGCGCGCCGCCACCGCGGCCAGGTCGTCGGCCGCGTACAGGTCGTCGCCATTCATGACCAGAAACTCATCTGCGAGGTGTTCGCGGCACTGGCGCACGGCGTCGCCGGTACCGCGCCGTTCGACCTGTTCGACGTAGGTGAGGGGCAGGTTTCCGTAGCGCTCGCCGAAGCGCGCGCGAATCATCTCGTGCCTGTAGCCGACGACCAGTACCACGCCTTCCACGATGCCCTGCAGCGCGTCGAGCTGGTGGGCGAGAATGGGCTGGTTCACAAGGGGCAGCAGCGCCTTGGGCCGCGTGAGCGTCAGCGGCACGGTGCGCGTGGCCTCGCCGGCCGCCATGATGACCGCTTGCATGGGGCGCCTCCTTTCTGCGTTGGGCAACGGTATATGAAGGCCGGAGAATAGCGCGCCTAACGGCCGCGTGCACGCCACCACTGGCGGGCCTGGTGTGCGCTGTCGCGCAGCAGGGCGACGGGCACCTCGCGCAGGGCCAGCAGCATGGCACCATAGGCCGTCATGCCGAGGGTACCCAACAGCGCGAGTGTCAACAGGTTGGGCGGTAGCGCCTGGGCGGCGAACCACAACGGCGCGCCCGCGATGGCCGCGGCACCCGCACAGCGCAGCAGACTCAGCCAGGGAAAACGCCAGGTGAGAAAGCGGTGGCCGGCGGCGGCAACCAGCAGCACCAGCGCCAGGTTGGATGCGCTGCGCGCCATGCCAGCGCCCACGAAGCCGTACTCGGGGATCAACGTGACATTGCCGAGTACGTTGACGCCCAGCGCGAGCGCGGTCATGCCCAGCAGCCAGGCGGTGCGCTTGGCCAGGTGCAGCCCCATGTTGGCGAAGTAGCTGAGCCCATAGAAGAAGGCGCCCGCCGCCACCCAGGGTGCGGCCACCTGCGCGCCCACCGCCTCGCCCTGGGCCAGCGCGCCGAAGAGCGGCCGCGCCAGCACCGCGAGCAGGACGCACAGCGGCACACACAGCACGATAAAGATGCGCGTGACCTCGCCCACCAGCCGTTCGGCGTCGGCCCGGCCGCGCTGTTCCCAGGCCGCGGCCACTGTCGGAAACACGGCAAGCGTAAAGGTCTGAAAGACGAGCCACATCGGCTGGTCGACCAGGTTGGCGGCGACCATGTAGTAGCCGACATCGGCCTCGCCGGCCAGGCCGTTGAGGAGATAGCGGTCGCTGGTGTTGATGAGGTAGTTGAGAATCTGGATGACCCATACGGGCGCACCGTAGGCGGCCACATCGCGCAGCAGGTGCCGGTCGGCAGCGTGTGCGGGCCAGCGCGGCGGCCCCACCCAGCGGCTCACGAGCACAAGGTAGACTGCGCCATAGCAGGCCGCCAGCGCCCACAACATGCCGTCTACGCCAAAGCCGAACGCGGCAAACAGAAGGATGGCAAGGGGCAGACGCGCGCCGGCGTTGAGGCTGGTCGCGATGGAGTAGATACCGGGCATGCGCCGCGCGCGCAACACGATGAGCCCGGTCTCGTAGAAGCTGTAGGCCACATAGACTACCAGCCCCACCAGAATGAGGTCGCGATAGCCGCCGACCAGCCAGTCGGGTCCGTAGGCCCAGGCCAGCAGGCCGAGACCGGTACCCGCCGCGATATTGAGGTACTTCAGAAACCCGAAGCCGCCGTAGAAGCTGGCCGTTTCGCCCTTCGCTTCGCAGGCGGCGTAGTAGCGCAGCATCGCCATGTTGAGCCAGAGCGTGGTGCACGTCGTGAGGAACAGCACGAAGCGGAAGGTCAACTCGTAGCGCCCGATTTCCTCGACGGTAAAAAAGGCCGTCAGCGCGGTCACGGTGAGAATCTGCACCACGGCGGGAATCGCGCGGCCCGGGATGTAGAGCAACAGGTCCCGCCCGACCCCGCGCGCGGAAGTATCGGGCGGCGGCGCGCTGCTCACTAATTCACTTCGCG
>CAYMLC010000316.1:0-4550 GCA_964390765.1 uncultured Nitrospirales bacterium | reverse complement strand
AGGTATTCACGCGTAATCCACTGTGGCGCAAAGCCGACCTGCCAGGCGCCCACGTGCTGGTTCGGCACCAGGATAAACATTGTGTTGGCCGTGGCCATGATCTGCTTGAGCAGGATGTTGGCCTGTACCACACGGCGCCCCGTGGCGAAGGGCCAGTACGACCCTACACCTTCGGACTGCATGCCCTGCTTGTCGACGATGGAGGGATTGCCGTGGCCGCGCGGAGCGACCAGGCGCCACAACCAGGCCAGCGCGGGCGGCAGCACATGGAACAACCCCACCACGCCATAGGTCGGCTTTTCGGCCGTGCAGGGGGGGCAGCGCACCCCGAAGCTGCGTACGTCAATGGTCACCGGATCGCTGACGATGCCGGGCATGTACAGGCGCGGCATCACCACGCGCGGGTTCGGGCAGGGCGTATCGGGCGCATCGTAGGTATGCTCCCAGATCAGTGCCGTGGCGCCGGGGTGCGCGTCGATATTCAGAAACAGCACCGGCCCGGGCGGTTCGATGGTAATCTTTTCAAGGTGCGGGTCGGTGCCGTAGTGCGTGATGTGGTTCACCCGCACGAACCACGCGGTCTCGGCATCCATCAGCGTCAGTCGCGGCACGCGCTGGTCCGGCTTCTGCAAGCCGGGGTGGCACAGCGCCATATCGTCGGTCACCGGGTGCAGTTCGCAACCGCGCGGAATGACCAGTTTGCGCGTTTCGTCGGTGACCGTGTTCGTACCGAAGCGCAGCGTGCCGTCGGCTTGACGGTGCATGTGCTCGAGCATCTCGCTCTTGCCACCGCCCGAGGCCCCCTCGTGCATGATGGTCGTCGTATTGTCGTAGGGCGTGACCACCTGCACCGTCGAGCAGTGCGCCGTGGTCCATTGCTTTTTGTGCCGCTCGCCCGCCGTCAGCAGCATGCCGTACACGCCCTTCTTCGCCGAGGGGCCGGGGTACAGGTTGTAGCTGAACAGCTCGTGCAGGTCGGCCTCTTCGTGGCGGCGGTTGTGCACGACCACCTGCTTGCCGTCGAAGTGCGTGTGCCGGAAAGGCGGCGCCACATAGACGATGGCACGGTGGAAATAGTTCGTGCCGAGCGCGTGAATCTCCTCGATTGACACAATCTGCTGCAGCATCGCCAGGCCCAGCGCGAAGAAGCCGGCGTTGGCCGGGCAGATGGCCAGACCATGCATGGGGTCTTCGCTGAACCCCGAGCGGAAGAAGAAGCACGCCAGCGGCTGCGTCTTCAACCATTCGAGCGTCTCGGTGCGCACGGGGTCAAAATCGCGTTCAAAGCGCTGCAGGAACGTGGGCTTGTCCGTGGCCGACTTGTCAGCAATCACCATGCAGTCCGGATCGCGCCGGCGCATGTACGGCTCCAGGTAATTGGCGGCGACACCATTGCGCACGCGGCAGACCTTTGCCTCTTCCACCCAGCCACGACCGGGCACGTCATATCCGACGGTATGCCAGCCACCGGTTTCAGCGGCGCTTTCAGGTACCGCCAAGGCCGCGACCTCGTCGACGCTGCCCGCCAGGGAAAGCCGCCCTGCGTCTTCGGCCGCTTTCAGCACAGACATGGCCGAGTGCGACAGCGTGACGCCGGGCAGGGCTTTGAGTACAGCGGAATCTTGAATAGCCATAGATTGAAGGTCCTCCACATGGAACAGTCAGACGACTACGGGGAAGATGAGCAAGTGTGTCTCAGGCGCGGTGAGTCTAACCAGAATACGCGGCGCCAGAAAAGCAAAATCGAACGCCTCTAGATAAGCGCGTTGTTAGCATTTTGTGTGCGGGGTATGACGGCTATGAGCGCGCCGTGGGGTACTGCGGCAATCACCCCGTTGCCGGGGCGGCCGCCTCGGCGCCGGCGGTCTCCGCAATCACGATTTCGCCGGTCTCGCCGTTCACCTCGCACAGCATACCGTCGCGCACGGTGCCGTAGAGTTCGGGCACCGGATACTCGACAATGGGGATGGCCCGCTCGTACCACACCTCGGACAAGACGATACCCGAGACCAGCAGCGAATCGGCATGGCCGACCACGATGCCCGCGGGCCCATTCTGCAGCCGCACGAGGTCGAGCAGCACCAGGCCGGTATGTGTGCTGCCGATGCACGCCGGCAGCAACAACACCTGCCCGCGCACGTTGCGCTGGTACCAGGGGTGATGGCGGTCCTGCACTTCCGCACGCTTGTGCGGCAGCATGTTCATGGTCTTGGTGAAGGCCGCGGTAAAGTTCACCGGCACATCGGTAATCATCGCGGGGCCCTTGCCGTAGCCCTTCACGATCGTACGCCCTTGCAGCTTCATCGCGCCGTTCCCTTCTACTCGGTGCCCGTGACCTGCGCCAGGTCGCCCGGGTTGCCGTATTCTGCACCGTCGAGGTAGTAGTGCAGCTTGCCGCTCGAGGTGAGCACCTGCTTGTTCTTCTTGCTCAGGCGCACACTGAGCGCCGCCAGCGGGCAGTGCGCGTGAATCTCGACGCCGGCATCGAGCAGTTGCTCGTAGAGCGGCAGTGCCTTCAGCTCTTCATAGTCATCGGGCACCACGTGAAAGAGCGTGCGCTTCTTCACCTTCTTGCCCACGAAGCGCGCCCCCACCTGCTGCACTTCTTCGAGCGTCATCTGCGGGCAGCCATAGACCACCATGCCGCTGTCCTGCTGCTTCTCGCGCTCGAGCCGCAGCGCGTCGATATCGCGCTGGGTAACGGTGACCACTTCGTGCGCATCCTTGAGCACCGCATCAATCGAGGGGCATTCAGGGGTAAGGCCCTCGACGTGGAACATCGCGCAGCCGCCCGACGCCGCCATCGTGGCGCCCAGGTTCTTCAACTGAACCTTGTCGAAGGGGTAGTGCGTGAACACGGGGATGCGGTCGACCACGCGCTGACCCATCAGGAAGCCCAGGGCGTCGTCGTCCATCTCGTCGATGTCAAGCTTGACGAGCAGGTCGGCCTTGCGGTTCTCCGCAAACAGCAGGCCGAATTCCGGCGTCAGGCCCAGCACCGCCATGCACACGTCGACCATGATCGAGTTGCGGTTGCTGCGCGCGCCAATCACGCTGTTGGCGTAGATGACGGCAGAAGATTCGGCCCAGCCGAGGATGTCGCCGAAGTTGGGCACGTTGGCCTTGTGGTAGCAGACGCATGACCAGTTGGGAATCACGCCCAGCTTGTTCATCACCTCTTCGTGGTGCTTCTGCTTGCGAAAGGCGACCAGCCGGTTCTGCATCGAGAAGTCGTAGCCGGGCCGCGGATTCAGCGTTGTCGGCACCTTGAACCGGATGCCCGCCGCCACCAGGCGATCGAGCAGTTCGTAATAGCCGGAGTAGAACGAGATGGCAAAGCTGCCGGTGAGGTGTGCGCTGACGATGGGCACCAGCCGTTGTGCGTCGAATGATTCGCCGTAACGCACCAGCGTCTGCATGCACTGGGCGAGTTCGGGACCTTCCTTGCCGTCGAGGATGCGCTGCTGTTCGGCGGTCAGTTCCATGCTCGGGCTCCTTGCAGCACGGCCCCTAGAGGCGCTGCTTCTTGCTGAGGCCTTGCAGTTTCAGTGCCTGGATGAGTCCGCCGACAATCGCGAAGGGCCCATCGGCGAAAAGCGCGTCGATGGTCTTGCTCATCTGCTGGTACTTCTCCTTGGTATAGGGGTACCAGTTTACCTCGAGCATATTGCTCTGCTTCTCGACCATGATGCTCTTTACGTTCGAGAAGCCGTGCAGGCCGAACTCGCCCTTGAAACGGCCGAGGCCGCTGTCCTTGGTACCGCCAAAGGGCAGGCCCGAGTGTGCCTGCGTGCTGAGCACGTTGTTGATGGACACGTTGCCCGTCTCGATACCGCGCGCCACGCGCTCGGCGCGTGTGAGGTCGCGCGACCAGACGCTCGCGCTGAGGCCGTACTGGCTGTCGTTCGCCTTCGCGATGGCCTCCGCCTCGTCCTTGAAGCGGTCGACCACAATGACGGGCCCGAAGGTCTCGTCGGCCAGCACTTCCATGTCTTGGTTGGCGCCCTCCACAATGGTCGGCTGCAGCGCACGCATGTCGCCGGTGCGCCGGCACGGGTTGCTGACCTGCGCGCCCTTCTCCTGCGCTTCGGCCACCTGACGCTCGACCTTCTCGGTCTGGAAGGTTGTGGTCATGTAACCGATATCGAGGTTGCCCGCGTCGGGTCCGCTGAAGGTATCGGGCGTGGTCAGCTTGGCGGCCTTCTCGCGCAGTTGCTGCACGAAGGTATCGTAGATGCCCTCCTGCACATAGAGGCGCTCGACCGAGGTGCAGGTCTGCCCGCTGTTCGCGAAGCCGCCCCACAGTGCGCCGTTCACCGTGCGTTCGAGGTCCACGTCGTCGAACACGACCATGGGATCCTTGCCACCCAGCTCAAGCTCGACGGGGATGAGATACTGCGCGGCCTGCGTCATGATCGCGCGGCCGGCCGGCGTGCTGCCGGTGAAGAAGATTTTCTTCGGCCGCCCGTCGATGAGTTTCTTGCCGGTCTCCTTGCCGCCGTACACCACCTGGAACGCGTCTTCCATGAAGCCGCTCTTCTGGCACATCT
>CAYMLC010000315.1:1947-4559 GCA_964390765.1 uncultured Nitrospirales bacterium | reverse complement strand
ATGTGACCCGCTACGAAGTGGTCCTGCCCGAACCGGTCTACCTGACGCAGGGCTGGCTGAGTGTGACCCATCTGGTCGAGAGCGATTGCACCTTCTTCTGGGCGCGCGGCCAGACGGGCGACGGCGTGAGTGTGGCGCGTGACCTCAGCGTATTCGATGCGCCGTTTAACGAGCAGCCCGGCGACCGCGCATTCTGTGTCGAAGACACTTCCGACGTGACGGCGGTCACGTGTGCCCTGCAGTCCGCGCATTCGGCCGACAGCACGGCGGACAATGTGATCACGCTGAGCGAATTGTTGCGCGTGATCCAGTTCTTTAACACGGGCAACTTCGGCTGTGCCAGCGGCACGGAAGACGGCTATGCCCCCGGCAGCCTCGACCGCTTCTCATGCTGCCCGCACACCAGCGATTACGACCCGCAGAACTGGCAGATCAGCCTCAGCGAACTGCTGCGCGTCATCCAGTTTTTCAACACGGGTGCGTATATTTTGTGTCCGGATGAAGCGACCGAAGACGACTACTGCCCGCTCAACCAATAGGAACGGCGCATGCATCCCCTGCTGGAAGAAAAACGCGACGCCATTCGCGCAGCCTGTGAACAGCATAACGTAGCGGAGTTGCACGTGTTCGGCTCGGCGGTACGCGGCGACTGGCGTGCCGACACCAGCGACTTTGACTTCACGGTGCGCTTTCGTCCCATGAGCCCCAGTGCGCATGCGGAAGCCTACTGGGGATTGATCGACACACTCGAACAGTTGCTAGGTCGGCCTGTTGACGTGGTCGAAGTACACGCGCTCGACAACGAGTCTTTACGCGCTCTCATTGTCGACGAGCGGAAAGCCCTGTATGCCGCATAGTGCGCGCCTCTACTTGCAGGACATGCAGCGTGCGGCACGCAACATACTCATGTTGCTTGAGCAGGTATCGCTCGAGGCGTACCGGCGAGAGGATATGCGCCGCTGGGCTGTCGAACGCCAATTTACTGTACTGGGTGAAGCACTGGCACTCCTGTCCAAGGCCGCCGATGAATCACTCGCCGAACAGTTCGTAGATAAGCGCCGCATCATTGGGTTCCGCAATCGGTTGATGCACGGTTACTCTGGAATCGACGACGCGGTGGTGTATGCGACAGCGAAGGACAAGTTGCCGGATTTGCTGGTAACCCTGGAAGCACTCCTCGACGATTAGGTTTTGCCCGCGCCCAGCGCGTCGAGTCGGGCGCCGTCGAGGCGGAAGGGAATCCACTGGCGCAGCGGGCGCGCGCCCAGCACTTCGTAGAATTCGATGGCGGGTGTATTCCAGTCGAGCACCTGCCAGTCGTAGCGCACGTAGCCGCGCACCAGCGCGATACGGCCGACAGCCTTCATCAGCACGCTGCCGAGGCCGCGGCGCCGGTGCTCGGGATAGACAAACAGGTCTTCGAGATAGAGGCCCGGCCGCCCGCGGAAGGTGCTGAAGCTCTTGTAGAACAGCGCAAAGCCCGCGGGTGCACCGTGGTACTCCGCGATCAGGCACTCGATAATCGGCTGTGCCTGCCCCAGATACTCGCGAAACAGCGCTTCCGTCGCGTCCACCTCGTGCGTCAGCTGCTCGTACTCCGCCAAGGCGTGTACAAACGCCAGCACGCACGCGGCATCGTCGGCTGTGGCAAAGCGCAGCCTCACGCCGGGCACGTCGGTGGCCAGCGCGGCCAACTCCGCCGCGGGCCGTGCGCTCACGTTATCGCGTCCAGTTCGCGCTGCACCTGCGGCCGTGCGCGCGGGTCAAGGTCGGGCTGGTCCAGCAGGTCGCGGTATTCCTGTGCGGCCTCGGCCGTGCGGCCGGTGCGCGCCAGCGTGCGCGCCAGGCGCAGCCAGATCTCGTAGTTGTCGGGATAATCCTCGTGCCCGGCCCGCAACAGGGCCAGGGCATCGGCGCTGCGCTGGGTGCGCAGCAGCACCCCGGCATAGTGCAACACCACGCGCGCCCGCGCCTCGCCCTCCTCGCATTCCAGCGCTCGCGCCAGCAGCGACTCTGCCACCTGAAACTCTTCGAGCCCGGTAAACAGCAGGCCGGCATCCAGGTAGGCGCGGCAAAAGGCGTCGGGCGTATCCACCGCCGCGCGGTCTACCGCGGCGAGGGCGCGCCGTGCGGCCCAGCCGAAGGCGGTATTGCGGGGCATGTCAGGCCGCGGCCGGTAGCTGCGATAGGCCGCCCAGAGCGCTTTAGTGCCGCGCTCGATGGTCTCGGGCTCGCCTGCCAGCGTATTGGCCAGGGCCGCAATGGCGGGGGGCAGCGGCGCCGCGTCACTGGCCTGGGCCGCCGCCACCTTGACCGCTTCTTCCAGGCCATCGAGCCGCTGGTACTGCTCGGCAAAAACCGCATAGTTTACCCAGGTCTCGAAGCGGTCCGGCGCCTGCAACACCGCCGCGCGATACGCCTCCGCCGCCGCGTCGACATCGGCATAGCCGATTTCCAGCGTCTTCGCCAGCCACAACTGCGCCGCCGAAAGCGCCTGCGCACGCTCGGCCTCGGTCGACGTCGACAGCATCACATCGTCTTCACGCATCTGGCGCAGCCGGTTCACGTTATTGATGAGTGCATTGCGCAGCCGGTCGTATTGCTGCGTGGCG
>CAYMLC010000315.1:0-1937 GCA_964390765.1 uncultured Nitrospirales bacterium | reverse complement strand
ACCAGTCTTGCCACGTGGTCGGGTCGGCCGGGTCATTCGTGGCCGCGCGTGCATACGCCTCATTTGCGCCCGCCACATCGCCGCGTGCCTGGCGCACCTTCGCCACCATGCGATACAGCTCGCCCTGGTTCGCCGCGCCAAAACGAATGGCGTCCAGCAGATGCTGCTCGGCCAGACGCCACTGCTCGCGCAGCTCCTGCGTGTCCCGCTGCTGCATCGCCTGCATCAGCGCCACCGACCGAATCGATGCGATACGCCCCAGCGTCTCGTGCGCCTGCGTCAATTGCGGCACATAGCCCAGCGCCGTGGTCGCATTGGCAGCGGCCTGGCCCAGCAGTCGCAGTGCCTCGCGGTGGTCGGGGGGGGCATCCTGCGCGTTCGCCTCGGCCATCATCTGCTGCGCCTGCACCAGTTGCGTCTTGGCCAGCGGCAGATAGGCCATCACGAAATAGGGGTGTGTGGCGGCCGCCGCGCGCAGGTGCTGTTCCGCCGCGGCCCAGTCGCCCTCCGCCAGCGCCACCTCGCCCAGGCGCCGGTCAAAGCGCCAGTTCCACGGCGCTACGGTTTGGCCCAGTTCCAGGCGCGCGCGGGCGTCGGCATAGTTCCGATTCAATTGATCGCGCGTGCCCGCAAACAGTTGCGCCTCGGACCAGTAGATAGCCGCCTGAAACGTAGCCAGCAGCAGCGCCGCCACCGTCGCACCCAATGCCACGCGCCGCAGCGTCTTGCCGGGTGCGGCCGCGGCGGGCGCGGGCGCCAGCACGCCGTCGATCGCGCCGAGCACCAGGAACAGAATCGCCGCCGATACCGGCACGCGTAGCGGAAAACCGAAGAAACCATCGACCAGCATGATGACCGGCAGCGCGCCGAGCACATAGCCCAGTTGGCGGCGCGCCGGATCGTCGCGGTGGCGCAGGGCCCACGCCAGCGCATAGCCGCTGGCGCACAGGGCCAGCAAGGCAAAGAGCGCCCCGGCCAGCAGACCGCCATCTACCGACAACTCGAGAATGTCGTTGTGTACATGGCGGTTCATGCTGAGCTCGGTGGCGAACCATTCCTGCTCGAAGCTGCCCCAGTACTCGATGTAGCGCAGGTGATAAATGCCCGGACCCCAGCCGAGGAAGGGCCGGTCGAAGAGCATGTTCACGGCACTGACCAGCGACTGGTAGCGCAGCAGCAGCGGCACGTCGATCGGCAGCAACACGCCCGTGCGCCACTGCGTGACAAGCAGGGCGACGGCGAAACCTATCGCACCCAGCACACCCGATACGGCCAGGCTGAGGGCCGCACCCATGCCCGGGCGGCGCAGGCGGCTGCCCAGCAGGCTGGCCACCAGCACCACGCCCGCGCCCGCGCCCAGCGCGATGAAGCCGCTGCGCTGTTCGGTGTAGACGAAGTGCATGACGCACAGCGCGAGCGCGGCGTGGCAGGCGATGCGCACGGTGCGGCGCTGGCCGGGGGTCACGGCGAGCAACAGCGCCATCGGCATGGCCAGGATGAGCGTGTGCGCGGCGAAGTTCGGGTTGCCGAAAGTCGCCGGCAGATTCTGGTAGACGTCGCTCTCGCGCTCGGCCCAGGGGAAGGGGTCGAGCCCGGTGGCCTGCAGGCCCAGCGCATAGAGCGCGGCCCCGGCCACACCCAACACCACCGCGCCCATCAGCCAGCGCACCTCGGCGGCATTGTGGTAGGCCTGCGACACAAGAAAGTAGAGCACGCCGAGGTGCAGGAACAGCCCCCACTCGATGAACGCGATGCCGAAGAACGGGCTCAACAGCGTCTGCAACAGGCTGATGCCCAGCAGCGCCAGCAACGCCACCACCAGTGGACCCAAGTGGCGCGGGGTGCGCAGGGGCACGCCGCCGCCCCACCACGCGCCCAGCCAGCCCACCAGCAGCAAAGCACCCGCGGCCGCCGTTATCGCGCGCTTGATGTCGCCG
>CAYMLC010000314.1:0-4568 GCA_964390765.1 uncultured Nitrospirales bacterium | reverse complement strand
CTCCTCCAACTGGCGCGCCCGCGCCACGGCAGCATTGCGTGCGGCCTCTGCCTCGGCCTGGGCCGCTTCCGCTGCATCGCGCGAGGCCGCCGCTTCCCTGAGCTTGGCCTCGTAGCCGCCCGCCTGTTCCTTGATGAACTGCTCGAGTTCCTGCGTGCGCGCCCGCGCGGCACTCATCTCGCCCGACTGGCTCTCGCGCGTCCCCTCCAATTCTTTCGCCCGCGCTGCCAGTGCCTCGTGCGCCTCGGTCTTCTCCTCGAGCGCGCGCAATGCCGTCTCGAGTTCCTGCTGTGCGTGTGCGTGCTGCTCGGCGATGCGCGCCTTCTCCTCCTGCAGCGCCGCAACCTGGGCCTCGAGCGCCGCGAGCGCTTCGGTGTCAACCGCCGGCTCGGCGAGTATACTGCGCAACTCGGCCAGGGCCTCGCGCACAGCCTCGTCGCCGCTGCCCAACATGAAGGCCTTGCCCATGTCCTGGCGCAGGGCATTCTCGCAGGCGGCCCGCAGGTGCTCGGCCAAGGTAGGTACCGCCGCCTCGAGGGCGGCGACCTGGGCCTTCTGCTGCGCGTCGAGCGCCTCTTCCACCCGTTCGAACAGCGCATCGTGCGGCGCGTCAGCCATGGCGTATTGCTCTCCCTGACCCTTACTTGATAGTGTAAACAATTAACCGGTTATCGTCAAACGCGCAGACTGTGCATTCTGCGCTTTGCACAAACATCCCATCCACTGTCGAAACCCGGACCATCGCGCACGGGTCGGAGGCCATGTTATGCAAGTCGTGGTGCGGCGCGGACTTCTCTTTATGGTTGTGGCTGTGGGCGTGGTGCTCGTGGGCGCGGTGACGGCCTATACCTATCTTGCCCTCACCGACCGGCCCGGCGACCGCTCGGCGTGGATACCGGCGCCCGGCACCTACGATGTCGAGATACTGCGCGACACCTGGGGCGTGCCGCATATCTTCGGGAAGACCGACGCCGACGCCGCCTATGGCCTGGCCTTCGCCCACTGCGAAGACGACTGGGAGAACATGGAAGACGCGGCGCTGCTGGTTAATGCGAGCATGGCGGCGAAGCATGGTGTCGAGGCCGCGAAGTTCGATTTTCTGGTGCAGCTGTTTCGCGTGCAGGAATTCGTTGCCGACCAGTACGAGCGCGCGCTCAGTCCTGAACTGCGCGCCATCTGCGAGGCCTACGCCGACGGCATGAATCACTACGCCGCCCTCTTCCCCGAGCGGATGCCGCACTTGCGCCGGCCGGTGACCGGGCAGGACATCGTGGCCGGCGCCACGTTCAAGTCGCCCTTCTTCTATGAGTTTCACAAGGACCTCGAAATGTTGATGGCGGGTGAGGGCGGCACGGGCATCTCGCGCAAGGGCGTAGGCCCGGGCAGCGCTTCGGTCGAACCCGACGACCTGTTCGCGCAGGCGCGGCACTTTGGCAGCAACGCCTGGGCGGTTGCGCCCGCCCGCTCGGCCGATGGCGCCACGCGCCTAGCCATCAACTCGCACCAGCCGTGGACGGGGCCAGTCGCGTGGTACGAGGCGCATGTGTCGAGCGAAGAGGGCTGGAACATGGTGGGCGGCACGTTCCCCGGCGGTCCGCTCATCTTCAAGGGGCACGATGAATTCAAAGGCTGGTGCCATACGATCAACCGGCCCGACCTGGTCGACATCTACGGGATGACGGTCAACCCCGACAATCCGCGGCAGTATCGCTTTGACGGGGAATGGCGCGACTTCAAGGTGCGCGAGGCACAGATGACGGTACGGCTGTGGGGGCCCGTTCGCTGGACGGTGACGCGTCCCCTGCTCTACTCCGAACACGGCCCCTGCTTCGAAGCGCCGAGCGGCACCTACGCCATCAAGTTCGCGGGCTATGGGGAAGTGCGCCAGCTCGAGCAGTGGTACCGCATGAACAAGGCGCGCACCTTCGAGGAATTTCGCAGTGCCCTGCGGATGATGGGCCTGATATCGCTGAACACGCTCTACGCCGACCGCGACGGCAACCTGCTCTACCTCTACAACGGCCACTTTCCCCAGCGGCCGGAGGGCTTTGACTGGGGTGGATTCTTGCCGGGCGACACCAGCGAGGCGCTGTGGTCGACCATTCGCCCGTACACCGCCCTGCCGCGCATCGTGCAGCCGGAGTCGGGCTTTGTGCAGACCTGCAACAACAGCCCCTATTTCTCGACGGACGGTGCGGACAACCCACGGCCAGAAGATTTCCCGGAAGACATGGGCGTCGAGACGTACATGACGAATCGCGGGCTGCGCGCCCTCGAGACCTACGGCGCCGACCCGGAAATCACACGCGACGAGTTCTTCGATTACAAGTACGACAAGTTCTACAGCGACAACGGCGCCATGGCCGGTTTTCAGGCGGACGTGGTGGCCATGGACCCCGGCGATGACCCGCTGCTGTCGGAGGCGCGCGCCGTGATCGCCGGCTGGAACCGCACGACGACGGCGGAGAATGAAGAGGCGGCGCTGGCGATTATGGCGAGTGAGCCCTATATCGAGGCCGTGCGCTTCGGGGACGGCGAAGTCGACCCGGCCACGTACGTGCGCGAGGCCGCCGAGACGATGATGCGCCACCATGGCCGCCTGCGCATTCCGTGGAGCGAGATGATGCGCCTGCGCCGCGGCGACCTGGACCTGCCGCTGGACGGAGGGCCCGATTGCCTGCGCGCCATCGACCCCCTGCTGGACGAAGACGGGCGCTTTCGCGCGGTGAACGGGGACTGCTATTACCTGATGGTCGAGTGGATGCCCGACGGCACGCTGGTCTCGCAGAGCATCCACCAATTCGGCGCCGCGACCGTCGATAGGGGCTCGCCCCACTACGCGGACCAGGCGCCGCTCTTTGCACGTTACGAACTGAAACCGGTGTGGCTGAGCGAGGAAGAGGTTCGCGCGAATCTCAAGCTTGCCTACCGCCCCGGCGACATTGGCCCCAACTGGTATGAACATGCCGCGCAATCGGAGTAATGACATGCATACAGCGATAGGCTGGCGTAGCGCTTACGCCATGGTTGTGGCACTCGTGACGGCCGGGCTGCTGGCCGGTTGTCCACCCTTCGATCCTGAAGTCGACCTGTCGCAGGCGATTCCGCCAGAGGACAAGTACGACGTGCAGATTATCCGCGACAGCTATGGCGTGCCGCATATCTACGGCAAGACCAATGCCGACGTTGCCTACGGCCTCGCCTGGGCACACAGCGAAGACGATTTCGCCACCATCCAGGAGGGCCTGTTCCTGTCGCATGGCAGCTATGCACTGCTCAATCGCTTCGAGGCGATCCCGTTCGACTACCTGGTGCGCGCATTCCGCTTTAAGGAAATCGTGGAAGAGCAGTACGAGACGCAGCTCAGCGATACCGTGCGCGCCATGTGCGAAGCCTACGCCGACGGCATCAACCACTACGCCGCGTTGCATCCGGCAAAGGTAAAGCCCGGCGTCTGGCCGGCAACCGGCCAGGACATTGTGACGGGGTTCGTAGCGAAGACGCCGCTCTTCTTTGGTATGGACGACCAAATCCGCCAATTACTGGACCCCGCCGAGGCGGAGGAAGAACCGGAAGGCCCCGCCATCAACCAGGTCTCGCGGGCGCAAGACCCCTGGACCTACATGCGTGGCGACCATCCCATCGGCTCGAACGTAATGGCCGTGGCCCCGAGCCGTACGCCCGACGGCAGCACGCACCTCGCCGTGAATTCGCATCAGCCGTGGACGGGGCCGGTCGCGTGGTACGAAGCCCGGCTGAAGAGCGAAGAGGGCTACGACGTGACCGGCGGTGTCTTTCCCGGCACGCCCGTTGTACTGCACGGGCACTCGCCGCACCATGGCTGGGCGCATACGGTAAACAAGCCCGACCTCACCGACGTCTATGAACTCGAGTTGAATCCCGACAACGAGGACCAGTACCGCTTCGACGGCGCGTGGCGCGACTTCGAGAAAGACATCATCGAGCTGCCGGTGCGCCTGGCGGGCAATGTGTACTGGACCTTTCAGCGGGAGGCCCTGTTCAGCGTGCACGGACCGGCCTTCCGCGTGGGCGACAAGGCCTACGCCGTGCGCTATGCGACCTACGGCAACATTGGCCAGGTCGAGCAATGGTTCCGCATCGGCAATGCACAGAATATGGAAGACTTCCGGGCGGTCATGGCGATGCAGGCGATTCCCTCGTTCAATACGGTTTACGCCGACAAAGCGGGCAACATCGCCTATATCTATAACGGCGTCTTCCCCGACCGTGCACCCGGCTATGACTGGCAGGCCTATCTGCCCGGCAACACTTCCGAGACCTTGTGGGAGGACTACCTGCCCTTCGAGGCCGTGCCGCAGATGTGGAACCCCTCGGCCGGCTGGGTGCAGAACTGCAACTCGACCCCCTATCGCACCGGCGACCCCGCCGACAATCCGAACCCCGAAGACTTCGCGCCTGAGATGGGCATCGAAGACGAGGTGATGACCAATCGCGCGCTGCGCGCCATCGAGTTGTTCGGCAGCGACGACAGCATCACATGGGACGAGTTCTACGCCTATAAGTACGACGGAGAATACAGCCAGGAA
>CAYMLC010000313.1:3087-4580 GCA_964390765.1 uncultured Nitrospirales bacterium | reverse complement strand
CAGTGGCAGCGCGGTCACAAACGCGCCGTGCGGGCGTGTGCCGCGATAGGCCGGACGCTCGGCCGGCTCGCGCAGGTAGCGCGCCATGGCGGCGGTGTCGGCCTGGTAGAGCAGCGTGCCGTGGTGCAGCAGCGTGTTGCGTGTGCGGCGCTGCGCATTGCCCGACACCTTGCGGCCGTCGAGGGCGAGGTCGCTGATGCCGCTCGGCGCGACGGCCAGGCCGTGCCGCGCGAGTGCTTCGGCCAGCGGGGCCAGCAGGGTGCGGTAGCTGCGGCGGATACCGTGCAGGTCGGGCCGGCCTTCCAGGGGCACGGCCAACACGTAGTTGAGCGAGCCCGGCCCCTGCAGAACACAGCCGCCCGCGCTGCACCGGCGCAGGATGGGCACGCCGTCGGCCGCGCAGGCCCCGGCGTCAGCTTCGTCGTGCAGCACTTGCGAGGTGCCCAGCACGACAAAACGCACCGGACACTCCCAGAAGCGCAGGACCCCGGCCAGTTCGCCGGCGGCCACGGCATCGAGCAGGGCTTCATCCAGCGCAAGGTTGCCGTCCGGGCTTGCATCGGAATGGTCGAGCCATGGCAGTGGCGGGTCGAACATGATGGGCTACCTGGGCGGGTCGAGGTAGATGGCGAGGCCGCGCGTGGGCGGCAGCGCCAGGGTTTCGCCGGGGCCGGGCAAGACGGCCGGCTGCAATCCCTCGGGGGTAAACGTCAGCCACAGGTGCGTGGGGTCTTCCAGCATACGCCTGAAACGGTAGCGCGCCACGGTGGGCCAGCCGCCGGCTACGTCGTCCACCTCGATGGTGACTTCCGGCAGCGCTACCACGTCGCCCGGCTGGAAGGCGGAGGCTTCGTCGCGCAGCAGCGAAGCGAAGGGGCCGTCGAGCAGGGCGCCGGGGCGCGCATCGAGTTCGAGGGTGTAGGGGTCGAGCCGCCGCAGCGCGACCGAGTCGCCGCTGACGCTCAGCGGGCGCCAGAGCCGCGGCGTGGGCTGGTCCAGCACCTTGCGCATGATGGGCCCGTGATAGGCGACCACGGGGTTGCCCGCATTCAGAATCAGGGCGATGCGGTCTTCGGTGTTGGGCCGGTCGAGTGCGGGCGCCGCGATGAGGCGGTGGTCGACATCGCGTATGCCGATGAGCGCGCCGGCCTGGCCGAACCAGTTGAGCACGGCAACGGGCACAAACAGCACGAGCAGCAGCATGCCGGCGAAGCGGAAAGTGGACGGGGCGAGGTTCCACTGCCGCTGGCGCCACCACACCTGGAGCATCAGCGCGATCAGTGCGGAGCCGCCAATGGACGGCAGCAGTAGCAGGCGCGCCGAGGGAAACGCGGCCAGACTGGGCACGGCACTCAAGACGGCCCCGGCGCCCAGCCAGAGGGCGGCGTGGCGCTCGGCCGCGGTAAGGCGGGGCCAGCAGTGGGCGAGGGCCAGCGCCAGCAGTACCGCGCTGGCCACGCCCGCGGCCACGAAGGGCAGGTAGGCCGGCGGGA
>CAYMLC010000313.1:0-3077 GCA_964390765.1 uncultured Nitrospirales bacterium | reverse complement strand
CGCTTCGCTGGGCAGGCCAAAAACGTAGTTGCCACAAACGAGCGCCAGGCGCGCGGGAAGTGCCGCGACAAAGGCGAGGGGCGCATCGGTGGGGTCGAGGTAGAGCGAGCTGCCGTGGGCGCCGTAGTTGCCCGCGCGGTAGTAGGCGAGATAGGCGACGGCCAGGGTGGCCGCGGGGGCTAAGCCAGTGATCAGGCCGCGAAGGGGACGGGGGCGTTGCCGCGCGCGCGCCAGTTCGTAGGCGCCGAGATAGCCGAAGACGGACAGCGCGGATTCGCTGCCCAGCAGGCCTATGGCATAGCCCACGAGTGCGAGCGGCGGTCCCCAGCGCCAGCCGCGCTCGCGCCAGGCCAGGTGCGCCACCAAGCCGAGCAGTGCCGGCGCCGTGGCCACCAGCGCGTGGCGGTTGGCCAGCCAGGCGACCGGGAAGAAGTGCGCATCGTCCAGCGCGCAGAGGAGCAAGGCGAAGGCCCACGGGCCGCCGGGCAGCGCATAGCGCAGCATGAGGGCAACGGCCAGCAGCCAGAGCGCATACCATGCCACGCTGTGGAGGTGGGCCAGCCAGTACGTATCGCCGAAGAGCGTGTGGTCGAGCCAGCGCATGGCCGAGGCGCCCGGCCGCAGAAAGTGCACGCGCACATCGGGCGCCACGAACCAGGGGATGTGGTTGGTGGCCATGGCCGTGGCGCGCGCGGCTTCGTCCTTCGGTGCGAAGTTGTAGAGGTCGAACGCGCTCGCCGCGCCTACGCCCTCCTGCAGCGCCAGCTCGTGGAAGTAGTCGTCGAACCAGACGCCCAGCGGCAGCGTGATCAGCCCGAGCGCCACGCCCGCGGCGATGGCCCACGCCGCGCGCGCGCGGGGGCTGTGGTGCTGCCACCACTGCACGGCGCGCCCTAGCATTCTGCGGTCACTTCCGCCAGGCTGGCGTCGAGAATGGCGATGGCGTCGTCGAGTTGGGCATCGGTCAGGGTGAGAGGCGGGGTGAGCGTGAGGATATTGCCCATGGTGGTCTTGAAGCTGAGGCCGCGGCGCAAGGCGGCATACATCACGGCCTCGGCTTCGTCTGTTGCCTTGGTGCCGTCGGCATGGGTCAGCACGAGGCCGAGCAACAGGCCGAGGCCGCGCACTTCACGCACCAGCGGATAGCGCTGGCACAGGGTTTCGAGGGCCGCGCGGGCGCGTTCGCCCAGGCGCTGCGCATGCTGCAGCACGCCATCGTGCTCGAGAATATCGAGCGTGGCCAGGGCCGCGGCACAGGCCACGGGATTCTTCTCGTGCGTGTAGTGTCCGAGCGCACGCTCGGGGGCGACGTCGAGTTCGGCCCGCGCAACCAGCGCGGCCAGCGGCATGATGCCGCCGCCGAGACCCTTGCCCAGGACCAGGATGTCGGGCTCAATCCCGTAGTGCTCGACCGCGAACATGCGGCCGGTGCGGCCCAGGCCGATGGGTATCTCGTCGAGGATGAGCAGCGCGCCGTGTTTGTCGCAGGCGGCGCGCACGCGTTGCCAATAGTCGTGCGGCGGGATGAAGGGCGTGCAGCGCACGGTCTCGGCGACCACCGCGGCCACGTCGCCTTCGCGCTCGAGCATGTAGTTGATGTAGTCCGCGCAGGCCGCGGTGCAGGTATCGCCGCAGCGGAATGGACAGCCGATCGGCTCGGGCGGCGGCGCGTGTTCGCAGCCGGGCAAGAGCGGACCCACGCCCTGGCGGAAGATGGCCTCGCCCCCGAGCGAGATGGCGTCGAGCGAGGCGCCGTGGAACGACTCCCACAGCGAGATGGTCTTGAAGCGGCCGGTGGCATAGCGCGCGAGCTTGAGCGCCATGCCGATGGCGGCGGTGCCACCGGGGGCGAACAACACCTTGTGCGGGCCGCCGGGCGCCAGGGCACAGAGCCGCTGCGCGAGTTCGACGGCAAGGGCATTGGTATAGCGGCGGGTGCAGAAGGGCAGGGCCTCCATCTGCGCGGCGATGGCGGCCTTGACCTTCGGGTGGCCAAAGCCGACCTGGTGCACGCTGTTGCCGTGAAAGTCGAGGATGCGCCGGCCCTGCAGGTCTTCAAGGTAGGCGCCCTCGCAGCCTTGGAGCGCGTTGAGACACGGCGTGCTGAGTGACTGATGCAGGAACACTTCGGCGTCGGCAGCGAGGAGTGCGCGGGTGGCGTCGTCCAGGTGGGCGGCCTGAAACGCAGCGCGCCGCGGCGACAGATTGAGGTCGCCTTCGGACCGCAGATGGGAGAGGTTATCCACCGATTTCACCGATCAGAGGGATGAGGAAGGTAGAAGAGGTCTTGGGCCACTGGTTTCACCGATGGCACCCATGGCAAAGAAAAGAACACGAAGAGGTTGGGTGCCGTTTAGATGTCCGTTCAAAGAGGGAGTGGCCGCCCGTTGTATTTGCAAAACACGTGTCTTTTTTCTGTGTCCATTTATGTGACTTGTGGCCTGCCACGCTGATCATATCTATGCTTGTTACTTTTTGCTTTATCTTCTTCAATCGATGGAGTCGGTAGCTTACTCCCCGAAGGCACATACTGCGTCGGGCAGTTCACGTTGTATTTCATCGAGGCGGTAGCCAAAGCCGGCGCCGCGAATGCTGGTGCGGTCGAGATGGCCGCGCACGCGCGTGTACAGGCCGGGGTGTACGGCGGCTTCCGGTGCGCTGGCTTCCGGGTAAAACTGCATGCCGTTGGTCTCGACGCCCATGATGGTGCCGGCGTGCGCGGCAAGTTCGACGTGCGGGATTTGCGCCAGCATGGGGTTGGTCAGGTCTTGCACCATCAGGGTCATGCCATGCGCACGCGCCCAGCACAGGCTCAGCAGGGCGCCGGTCTGCGTCTTGCACGTCTTCAGCGCGACACCCGTCCAGCCGAGTTCGCGCCCGCGCAATATCACGCGCCAGTCGTGCGCGCTCTCGTCCATGAACAGGGGTTTGCGCGCACTCACGCTGCGCACGTCGATCGGGTGTTCTTCGAGTTCGTAGGGGAAGGGCTGCTCGACGTAGAGGATCATCCCATAGATGCGCGGCGCGTCGTGCATCAGCCGGTCGAGGATGGCGCAGACATAGGCGGGGTCGTGCAC
>CAYMLC010000312.1:0-4599 GCA_964390765.1 uncultured Nitrospirales bacterium | reverse complement strand
TTGCGTGCTGGCGTCGGGCGGCGGTGCAAAGGCCAGGTGGCCCAGCACGGCCAGCAAAAGAAACGAATGCGCGGCCGGAAAGAGGAAGGTGGATTCGGCGGCGCCGTGCACCAGCGCAAAGATGATGACGGACCAGAAGAACACGTAGGCGGGGTCGTTGCCGGCACGGCGGTAGTAGCCGTAGCTGCGCGCGATGCCGAACAGGACCGCCGCCAGGAAGATGAACGCACCAATCATACCGAGGCCGAGCATGAGGTCGAAATAGATGCTGTGCGCGGAGCCGGGCAACCAGTCGATCTGGTCGCCGATATCGAGGTTGTTGTCGACGGTCCAGAATGCGTTGTAGCCCCAGCCCAGCAGGGGCCGCTCGGCGATGAAGTACCACGCTTCCTCCCACAGTGCGGTGCGGCCGGTCAGCGTCTTGCCGCTCACGCCGGTCTGCTGCAGGTCGGTGCGGCCAAGCTGAATGGCCTCGAGCAGCGCGGGTATCAGCGAGTCGCGGAAGATACCGATGAAGGCGGCGGCCATGCCGGCGAGAGTCGCCAGCATCACCTTGAGCGGGAAGGGCTGGGTGAACACCCAGTACATGGCGAGCGCGATGAGCATGGCGCCGAGCGGGGTGCGGCTCTTGGTGAGGATGAGAAAGGCGAAGGCCACCAGTGCGATGGCGCCAAAGGTCCAGCGCAGTCCGCGCCAGCGTTGTGCGCTGAGTATGGCGGCGAGCACCAGCAGGCCGCAGTTCAACCCTTGGCCATTGGGGTGGATGGTGCCTGAGAAGCGGTAGCCGCCGAGCCACGGGCGAAAGGTGCCCTGCGCCAACTCCATGCCCAGCCCGACCAGCAGGTAGGCGGTGCTGCTGAGCACAAAGAAGAGGAGCAGGTCCTGCGGCTTGAAGCGCACCGCGACCCCCAGCACGGCCACGCAGAGCATGACGAAGATGGCGACCTTGTTCACGGTCACGCTGAAGACATCGGCCCAGAGCAGACTGAGCGGCACCCACAAGACGAAGGCGAGTGCGAGGAAGCTGAGCATGCCCTGCATCTGCAGGCGGCGCTCGCGCAAGGCCAGCGCCACGGTCAACGCACCCCAGCCACCGAGGATGATGTAGGCGACGGCATTGAGCAGTTGGCCGCGCTCGAACTGGGCCAACAGGTTCAGTGCCTCGGTCACCGTGGGGTTGAACTCTTCGACCGACCGCTCGAGGCTGTAGCGCGCGTAAAACAGGTCGTGCGACGTGAAGAAGAAGACCCCGGTTATCACCAGGAACCCGAGCCAGGGCACGCTGCGCCAGTCGGGGGTCGTGTCCTTGGCGGCAGGCAACGCGGTCGGTGTCATGGCGAACCCTCGGCGGTGCGCGGCAGGGCGCGGAAGAAGACGGCCGCGCGCACGAGCAGTGCGGCCACGTTGGCCAGCAGCAGGGCAGAGGCGGCGCCGGTGACCCCGTGCGCACGCACCAGCGCGACGCCGGCGGTCACCAGCACGAGCAGTGCAATACCGTTTACCCAGAAGTCGAGGTCGGCGCGCTCGAGTGCGAAGAGGCCGCGCGAGAAGGTGAAGCCGATGGTCAGCGCGAGCAGGTTCAGCACGAGCAGGGTGAGGGGCACGCCCTGGCCGGCATAGGCGGTACCGTAGAGCAGCACCACGGCCTCATCGCCAAAGCGCACCATGCCCACGGCCAGCACCAGCAAGGGCAGGCTGACCAGGGCGCCCGCGGCCAGCACGAGGCGCCGCAGGGCGCGGGGGCCTTCGGCCGCGTAGGTGGCGGCAATCTTGGGGCCGAGAAAGTTTTGCACACCCATCATCACGATGTTGCCCAGGTTCACGATGGTAACACAGGCTGCCCACAGCCCCGCCGCCGCCGCCCCATGAAAATAGGTGACGAGCCACGGATAGACGTGCAGGCTCAGGCTCCACAGCACGGCACTGGCAAAGGCCCAGCGCGCGAGGGTCCAGTTGGTGGCCAGGTCGCGCCGGGCGGCGGGCCAGGCGGGCGCGAAGAGCCGCCGGTGCGCGAGCAGCCAGGTGAGGGCGGCCGCGCCCGTGGCCAAACCCAGTGCGGCGTAGGCGGTGGTCGCGTTGAGCCAGCCGAGCGCCGCCAGGCCGAGCAGGCCGCCCACCTGCAGCAGCGCGACGCCGGCATCGACCAGGAGTGCCGAGCCCACGCGCAACGTGGCGAAGGCGATGCGGCGCACGAAATCGCGCAGCAGTGCCAAGCCCGCCACCAGCGCCAGCGCGGCGAAGACCGGGGCCATGCCTGCGGGCCCCAGCCCCTGGGTGGCGGCGAGGGCAGCGAGTGCAAAGACCACAGTGGCCACGCCGCAAAAGGCGAACTGATGCAGCAGCACGCTGCCGCTGTAGCGCGGTGCTTCGCCGGGGCCGAGGCGCGGCGCGTAGACCATGTAGGGCGTGGCGATGAGCGCGTTCTGCATCTCAATCCCGAAGTTGAGCAGCGTGAAACCCAGAAAATAGAGGCCGTATTCTTCCGGCGCGCACAGCCGCCCGATAATGAGGCCGGTGGCGAAGTTGGCGCCGCTGGCAAAGCCCTGCCCGCCAATCGACAGCACCGTGCGGCTGCGGGCCGCCCGCCATGCGAGGCGCCACATGCGCCGCTAGTTCCTGCTTGGCCGGCCGCATGCGTCCCGCACGCCTAGAGCAACTTGTCGTAGATCCAACGCGGAATATGGTAGCGCTGATTGTAAAGCAGCACCCCGAGCGTCTTGGCGCGCTGCGCATCCATTTGCTCCATGGCTGTGCGCGCCGCCTGCCAGCGCGTGCGCGACGCGTCGACGGTAAACACCGTGGCGTCCAGCAGCTTCGCGCTCAGCAGTGCATCGGACGAGGCGCCCATGGGCGGCGCATCCAGCAGCAGCAGTTCGAACTGGTGGCGCAATTCCTGCATCAGATTGGGCAGGCCACCATGCGCCAGCGTCTGCGAGAGATGGTCTTCCGTACTGGCGATGCGGCCCACGTAGAGAGCGCTGTCGCCATCTTGCGTGTGCGCGTCGTGCAGCGCGATGTTGCCGTTCAAGACTTCCTGCAGCGTGCCCAGGCCAACGGTGCTGAAATCGTTGAGCGTGCCCTTGGCCGCGTGCGCCTCGAGCAAGAGCACGCGCCGGCCCAACTGCCGGCTGACGATGCGCGCCAGCGCCTTGCTCAGCCGGGTTGAATCGCTGCCGTCGCCCAGGCCGACCAGTTGCACCGCGCGGCCGCCGCCATCGTGGGTCAGGCTCTCGAGCCGCTGGTACAGGCCCAGCAGCTTTTCTTCGAGCCCGCGCGGATAGCGTTTGCCGGGGCCCGCCGACACACTGCCCGGGCCGCCGCGTTCGCGTTCTGCGTGCTGCATCGCGTTGTACAGGTTGCTCATGACGTGGACTCCACGGCCGCTTCCGTTACTTGTTGCGGCGCAGGTTCGGTTGGGGGCGGCGCTGGGGCCTCTTCCTTGGGCAGCTCAGGGTAGCGGCGCGTGTAGCCCGCTACCTCGGGAAACCAGAGCGTATCGCCGGCATAGATGATGTCGGCCTCGCGAATCTGCGGATTCATGGCGAGCACGGCGTCGACCAGTTCGCGGTTGCTGACGCCGTAGACGCGTGCCACCAGCCGGGTCAGCATGTCGCCCTGCGTCACCTCTACGCGCAGGGCATCGTCGCGGGTGAAGGTCACGGTATTGCGCGCAGGGCGCGTGCGGGGCACCGGCGGGGTCAGGGTGCCGAGGGCCGGCTCGTCGACCGGGGGCGCCGCCGCTTCGGCAAGGGGTGCATCGCCGCCGTCTTCTGGCGTCTCACCCGCAGGCACCAGCGCTTGCGCCGCCATGGCCGCGGCGCGCTCGAGGTTCGCCTTGGCTTCGGCTTCGCGTTGTGCCGCGGTCGAGGCCGCCTGCGCCGCCACGGCCGCCAGCAATTCGCCCGATTCATTGTCACGCGCGAGGGTCATGGGTTCGCGCGGCGCGCGCGCGGGCGGCACGGGTGTGGTGGTGGCGGCCGGCACTTCTTCGGGTGGGGACGCATTGCCGGTCGCGCGGTCTTGCGCAGGCGACACCGGGGCCGTTTGCGGGGGGCCAAGGGGCGCGTCGGACTCGGATGCTTCGGGTGCGACCGCGTCGGGTTCGGGCGTGTCGCGTTCGGGCGCTGCCGCGGCCGCGGGTAGGGGGCCTGGCGTGCGCGCCGGCGCGGCGCTGGCTGCGGGTGCGGCCGTTTCCATGGCGCGGGCCAGCCGCTCCATCTCGGGGCCGGGGTCCGGATTGGGCGTGGGTTCCGCCACGACCTCCGGTGCGGGGGCCGGGCCGGATGCGCCGGCGGGTGCCGGGGCCGCGTCGGTCGCAGGCGCGGCAGTACGCGCGACGGGGCGGTTGCCTTCCATCTCGCGCGTGCCCAGGGCATAGAGCCCGGCCGCGCCAAACAGCGACAACACAAAGACGGCCGTCGCCCCGGCGACATAGGGCAGCCAGGGGCGGTGCTTGCGCCCGCGCAATTCGCTGGTGACCTCGCGCACGATGGGCGCGGTGACCGGCCGGCGCTCATAGCCATAGCCACTGGCCAGCGCGTTGTCGCACGCGATGTTGAGGGTACGCGGATTGCCGCGCGCATAGCGCACGAGCGCCTG
>CAYMLC010000311.1:0-4600 GCA_964390765.1 uncultured Nitrospirales bacterium | reverse complement strand
CACACTTCGGGTGCAGATCAAAGGTATCGAAAGACATTCAGGGTCCCTGTTCGTAGCCGCGGACATACTTCGCCCGGGGCGTCTGGCTGAGCGCACTGGCTCAGCCCTGGTGCAGGGAAACGCAGCGCCGGGCAAGGGGCCCGTTCCGGCGCATAGGGCCGGAGGTAACGCAGTGAGCAAGTGTTGGCGGGCGGTCAGAAGTTGTAGCGCCTGCCACTCAGGTAAGTGAAGCGAGAGAGTAACCGAACAGCGCGCAAATTGCAAGTGTGCTCCGCGCGGCGAATCCACCGCGCGTGGCGCGGCTAGTTCTGGTTGGGTGCGTCGGCGTCTTCGCTCTGCTGATTGGCCTGTGCGGCGCGGGCCAACTCTTCACACAGCGCCACCCATTCGGCATCGCTGAGGTTGTCGTAGTCGCCCGATTCCAGCGCGGCGAGGCAAAGGGCCTGTTCGCGGCGCGTGCCTTCAGAGATGGGCGGGCCGCTCGATTCGGTGCGGTGGTGTTTGCGGGTCATATCGTGTTTGGGGTCCTGGCACATGCGCGGCGGTGCGCAGCGGTGGTTATTGCGGGTCTTCTGCGGCGGGCGCTTCGTCGGCGCTGGCTACCGCCTCCTCGTTAACGCCGCTGGCCTCGTCTGCGTTTACAGGCGCTTCCCCGTCTTCGCCTGCCGTGTCGCGCTCTTTCCGCTCTAGCTTCTTCTGGCGCTTTTCTTCCTTCTTGCGCTGCTTCTCCAGCTCCTTCTGCCGCTTCTGGAAACTGTATTGCGTGCGTGCCATCCGCACCTCCGCGTTGGGTCTACATTGTGGGCGGGCACCCCTGGTGCCACGACTAAAAAGCGCAGGCGGCCCAGCCCATCAGCCAGGCCGCCCGCGAAAGGCTACGGCCCGCGTGCGGGCCGCTATGCTTGTTGGGGGTTGTCGCGCTGGCTAGTAGCGGCCACGCCCGCCAAACGACGGCTTGCGGTCGGCGCGCGGGCGCGCTTCGTTGACCGTGAGCGAGCGGCCGTCGAAGTTGGTGCCGTTCAGCGCCGAGATGGCGGCCTGCGCTTCGCCGTCGCTTGCCATCTCGACAAAGCCGAAGCCGCGCGAGCGGCCGGTTTCGCGGTCCATGATGACGCGCGCCGAGTCGACATTGCCGTGCGCGGCGAACATGTCGCGCAGGTCGTCGTCGCTCGTGGTGAAGGGCAGGTTACCTACATAGATGTTCATGGTCTGGCTGATCCTTTCGAAATGCTTTGCCATTCTTCGGTTGCGTACATCGGGCTGTACCCGATCCGTGGCAAGCAGTGCGCCCAGGAGGAACGGTACCTGGTAAGGATCAGAGTCAGGTCGGTGTCACGCGTGGGCACACCCTTGTGTCTCCCACGCGGCCCAGATTACAGCATTACGCTTGAAAAGACAATAGGTTAGCGCACACCGCTCAGGGCTGCGCGCTACCTGTGTGTAGGTTGTGCGGCGGCGCGTGCGCCGTATGCGCTGCAGCGGGCAGAATGGGCGCGCGGGTGCTGTTGCGCTACGCGGTATGGCCCAAGGCCCCACACGGCAGGAGAACCGATGAATCAGACGCGATCGAAAGAGTTGTTTGCCGAGGCGAACCGGGTGCTGGTGGGCGGTGTGAACAGCCCCGTGCGCGCGTTCAATGCGGTGGGCGGCACGCCCATCTTTGCGGTGCGCGGCGAGGGCGCCCACTTCTACGACGCCGACGGCAATGCCTATGTCGACTACATCATGTCGTGGGGGCCCTTGGCCGTGGGCCATGCGCACCCGCAGGTCGTGGCGGCGGTGCAGGAGGCCCTGGCCCACGGGGCGAGCTTCGGCATTCCGACGGAGGCCGAGATTCGCCTGGGCGAGAAGATTGCCGCGCTGGTGCCGAGCATCGAGAAGGTGCGTCTGGTGAACAGTGGCACCGAGGCGGCCATGAGTGCGCTGCGCCTGGCGCGCGGGGCCACGGGGCGCGACCTGGTGGTGAAGGTGGAGGGTTGCTATCACGGGCACGTGGACGCGCTGCTGGTGAAGGCGGGCAGCGGCCTGACGACGCTGGGCACGCCGACCAGTCCGGGCGTGCCGGCGGCGCACGCGGCCGCAACGTTGACGGTGCCCTACAACGACCTGGATGCCGTGGGCCACCTGTTCGCCGAGCGTGGCAACGAGATCGCCTGCATCATGATCGAGCCGGTGGCGGGCAACATGGGGCTCGTGCCGCCGGAGCCCGGCTATCTCGAGGGGCTGCGCGAGTTGACGCGCCAGCATGACATCTTGCTGATCTTTGACGAGGTGATGACCGGCTTCCGTTCGTCGCTGGGCGGTGCCCAGGCACGCTTCGGCGTCACGCCCGACCTCACCGCGCTGGGCAAGGTCATCGGCGGCGGGCTGCCGGTGGGCGCCTATGGCGGCCCCGCCGACATCATGGACCAGGTATCGCCGGTGGGGCCGATTTACCAGGCGGGTACGCTGTCGGGCAATCCACTGGCCACGGCTGCGGGCCTGGCGACTATCGAGGTGCTGGAGACCCCCGGGCTGTTCGAAGCGGCCGAGGCGCAACTGGCCAAGCTGTGCGCGGGCCTGGGCGCGGCGGCGCGTGCGGCGGGTGTGCCCATCTACCAGACGCAGGTGGGCACCATGGCGGGCCTCTTCTTCCACGAGGGGCCCGTGCGCAATTACACCGATGCCACCGCCAGCGACACCGCGCGCTACGCCAAGTTCTTCTGGGCCATGCTGGAGCGCGGGGTCTACCTGGCGCCCGCACAATTCGAGGCCCTGTTCATCAGCAGTGCCCACACCGATGCCGACATCGCGCACACCGTGGAGGCGGCCGAAGCCGCATTCGCCACCCTATGAAAGGCGGCATGCTGACCTATGTGACCTTGGCCGCAGGCATCGCCGCGCTGACCTGTGCGGCAGGGGGCGTCGGGCTCGCCTGGCTCGAAGTTATCTCGCCCGACCTCGGCGGCGGCCTGTACGCGCTCAGCGGGCTGCTGGGCCTTTTCGCCATGGGCCTCGGCATCGCCTGTCTGTTCACCTCGGCACCCACCGCCGTGGCGTGCATTGGCCTCTTCGGCGCGCTGCCCGCCATCTTGCTGGTGGGTGGCTTGGCCGCTTCGGCGCGCTACCCCGCCATCAACGACATCACCACCGACCTGCAGGACCCGCCGCAGTTCGAGAACGCTGCCGCCCTGCCCGCCAATGCCGGGCGCGACCTCCGCTATCCCGACCGCTTCAAGGCCATCGTCGCCGAGGCCTATCCCGAACTGAACCCCCTCCACCTCGACCGGGCGCCCGCCGAAACCTTCGCGCACGCCCTGGAAGTGGCCGCCGAACAACCGCGCTGGACCGTGCTCCACGTCGACCAAGAAGCGCGCACCTTGGAAGGCGTGGCCGAGACCCGCCTCTTCCGTTGGCGCGATGACTTCGTGGTGCGCGTGCGCGCCAGCAGCGACGGCGGCAGCATCGTCGACATGCGCTCGAAATCGCGCAGCGGCCAGGGCGACCTCGGCGCCAACGCCAAGCGGATTCACGGGTTTCTGCAGGCGCTGCAGGGGGAACAGGCGGCGGCCGGGGAAGAGCCCCCTTAGTACCAAATCTCCATGCGCAGGCCGCGTTGGTCGCGCGGGGGGCGCGCAGGCAGGCGGATGGCCTGGCCTTGGGCGCGGCGCCAGGCGGTGCGGCAGAGGATGGCGGCGTCGTAGGCGTCGTCGAGGGCGAAGGCATCGGCAGGGGTGGCGGTAGCGGCGACCGCAGCCGAGTTGGCGGCCGGGTTGTTGGCGGGTGCGGCGGCGGGCCGCTCGAGCAGGAAGGCGTCGAGCGCTTCCAGTGCGCCCGGCAGGTATTGGCGCAGGGCGGTGCGGCGTTCGGCGGCGCCGGCCATGGTGCGTTTGCCGTGGCGCATGGGTGCGCCGGTGGCGGCGAACCAGGCGAGTTCGGGGTGTGCTTCGCAGACGCGGCGCTGGCGATGTGGGGTAAGGGCGGTATCGACTTCGCGAATTTTGGGCAAGAGGTTGAAGGCCTGTTTGCTGAGGCCATGGCCGCGCACTTCGCGGCGCAGCGCGGTGTAGTCGGTATAGGGCAGCACGCTGCGCGCGGGGGGGCGAAAGACGCTGCTGGCCCGCGGCCCGAGCCGGGCGCGCGCGGCGGTATCGCAGGGGCGGGCGCCATCGGCGGGGGTATCGGGCAGGCCGATGGGCATGTCGACGGCAACGTAGCGCGCGGCACGGGTGTGCGCCAGCACGCTCTGGAAATCGGGCGCCAGGGTGAAGGCCAGGCGGTCGGCCTCGGGCGTCCAGAGGCAGATGAGCCAGCCGCCGCGGCAGCCGTCTACGCCGGCATAGGTTTCGCTTGCCATACCGCTTAGCTTGGCACAGGCGCGATACAACACGCGCCCCCGCAGTGAGGTTCTACGGGGGCGCTGAGGGTGGTGGTGTGGTGGTGTAGCGGCGCTAGTCGACCAGTTCGAAGATGCCGGCCGCGCCCATGCCGCCGCCGATGCACATCGTCACGAGCGCATACTTGCCCTGGCGCCGCTTCAGCTCGTGCAGCGCCGTCGCCGTGAGCTTCGCGCCCGTGCAGCCGAGCGTTGTCATCCGCGAGGGCGACACGCTGACGTTTA
>CAYMLC010000310.1:0-4620 GCA_964390765.1 uncultured Nitrospirales bacterium | reverse complement strand
AACCGGCCACGCGCAGGCGCTGGCGCAGGTCGGGGTCGAGTCCGCGCACGATGTCTTCCCGTTCGCGCCCGACGGCTTCGAAGACCGGCAGCGGTATGGCGCAACAGCCGTGGCAGGCGAAGTCGCTGTCGGTGATCGTGTCGACAACGGGCGTGTTGAAGCGCGGGAACTGCTCGGCCGCGCGCCGCTGAAACGGGGTGGCGTCGGGCGGCGAGACGATGCTGGCGCCGGCGAAGCCGATGCGCGGGTCGGCGGCCAGCGTATCGACGAGGCGCTCGAAAACGTGGGCGTCGGCGAGGCGGCTGTCATCGTCGAGGATGACGAGCACTTCGCCGCGGGCGGCGGCCGCGCCCAGGTTGATCGCCTTGCCCTGTGGGGAGACGCCGACGACCAGCAGGACCTCGAAGCTGCGGTAGGCCTGGGCGCGGACCGAATCCAGCAGGCGTGGCACGCATCCGCCGCGATGACCGTCCCACGTAGGAATGACGACGCTGAGCCGGGGAGCCTCGCACGCGGGCATGCCCGCCACTACGCGCTGTACCGCTTCCCTCTCGCCCACCCTGTGCGGGCCTACGCGGTGGGTTCCGGCTTGCTGGCGGGGGCGGCAGCGTCGGGCTGCACGCCGAACATGGCCACCAGGTCGAGTTGGCGGCGGCGCTGGGTCTCGAGTTCGCGGGTGTCGCGGCGACCCAGGAAGGTGGCGGGCCGTCCGGCCCAGATTTCGTAATCGCCCACCGGCTTGGCCACGATGCTGCCGGGGCCGACGAGTGCCCCTTCACCGATGCGGATGCCGGGACCGATGTAGCACTGGGCCCCGACATAGGCGCCCGCCGCTATCACGATGGGTTCGGAGTAGTGCGGGGCAAGGCGCCAGTGCAGCTCGGTGCCCCAGAGCATGTGGTGGGTGTCGCGCAAGACGGTGAAGGCGCCGATATAGGCGCCCTCGCCCACGTGCAGTGGCGTGTCGCACTGGATGATCACGTGGTCGCCCAGCACCGTGCCATCGGCGAAGTGCAGGCCGCCGGTGCGCTGGGCCCGCAATACCACACCTTCGCCCACCCAGCAATGTGCGCCAAACCTTACCGCGCCCTTCGATTCGAGGCGGCGCCCGCTGAAGCAGGTGCCGGCACCCACCGCCTCAAACTTGCGGCGGTGCCAGAAGGTGCGCCAGCGGAAGCGCCAGTTCCAGCGGGTCTGCGTTGACAACTCCATGCCTGCATGGTACTTGGCGCGTGCGGTCCGGTTCCAGTCGCGGGGTGGGGCCGGCTACGCCGCCGCGCAGAGCACACAAGATATTGGGGTTAAGACGTACGGATTGACTATGGGTAGGCATTCTGCTAGCCTGACCCCGGATTTGGGGTCAATTTTGGTTAACTCCTACCATATCTTGTATGGCAAACGCCGCGTTGGGGCGGCGGGCCGACACCCATGGGCGCCGGGGGGGTACCCAAACTATGTCGAGTTGCCTGTTCATCGCGGCACCAGCCGCACCGTTTGACACCGAGGCCCTGATGCCGCAGCGGGCGCTGGCCGTATGGCGTGCACTCGCGTATCGGCACGGGTGCGACGCCACGGTCTGCGACTTCGGCACGGTCGAGATGCTGACCGCTTGGCGCGCGCTGACCGCGGAGCACCGCTACGACCGGTTGCCGCCGGCCCTGTTCCGGCGCTGCGCCGCTGCGCTGGCGGCAATGGAATCGCCCACGGTAGTGGTCTTCCAGGTGCGGCGCCGCGAGGACCTGCCGGTGTGCGAGGCACTGGCGGTCTGGTTGCGCCGGCAGGTGCCGCAGACGACGGTGCTTGCCGCGGGTCCGCACGCCAATGCCTATGCCCCGGTGCTTGCGCCGCTGCTGCCGGTGTTCGACGGCTTCTCGCTGGGTGCCGATGATGCCGCGCTCGATGCGGCGCTGACCTCGGTGAGCCGGGGCCGTTGCATCGGGCAGACGCCGGGCTGGCGCACGGCACGCTGTGCGCCGCGAAGCTGCCCCACGCCGCTGCCGGCCCTGGACATGGCGCCGGAGTATTGCGTGCCGGAATTCGACGCGCTGGACCAGCACCAGAAGTTGCGGCTGATCGAGGTGGTGCAGAGTGAAGGGGCGCGACATGTGGCGGCGTACGACGCGACGGTGACGGGCGCCGTGCCGGGGCACAGCGTGCGGCGCGCGAGTCTGGTGTGCGACGAGATGCTGGAGGTGCTGGACGGCCTGGACGGCGCACGGGTACTGGTGCGCGGCGCGCAGACGCCAGGCGCGCATGCCGAGTCGCTGGCGTATGAGTTGCTGGCGCGCGGCGCGTGGGTGGCGTATGGGCGCGAGGCGCACGTGAGTGAATTGAGCCCGACGGCCCTGGCGCTGCTGCACAGCTCGGGTTGTCAGGCGCTGAACCTGACGGTGAGCAGCGGCAGCCAGCGCCTGCTGGACACGTATTACCGGCACGGCTTCAATACTTCGCAGGTGGCTGCGCTGACGCAGGAAGCGCGCAGCGCACAGATTGACGCGCTGTGGACCCTGCACTGGCCGAGCCCGGCCGATGACCTGCACACGCTGGATGAGACGCGGCGACTGGTAGAACGCGCGCGGCCAGCGGCCATCGCGGCTCAACGGCCGGCGCTGGCGTGCGGGTCGCTGTGGTGGCAGGCCCCGGGCGACTGGGGGTTCCGTGTGCGCCGCCGTGCACTGGCCGCGTGGGCCTGCGGGCGTGGTCCGGCGGTGCCGTATCGGCTGGGTGGCTGGCCGGGCGGCCGTTGCCACGCCATGCGCGGTGCACTCGAGAACACGCTGGGCCCATGGTGTGCGGCGCGTCACGTAACCCTGGCGGACTGGCTGGTGGGCGACGGGCTCGACGTGGGCGGTGACCGGGGCGCCGGCCCGGTGGCGTGGTCGGCCGTCTTGCGCGGGGGCCATCCGGAAACGCTGGCGGCGATGGTGGCGGCGTTCAATGAGGGCGAGACGCTTCCGGACAACGTGGTGCCGTTTGCGCCGCTGGAACCGATGCCCATGGCGGCGAACTGAAGAATGCCCCCCGCGCACGAGAGCGCTCTGGCGACGGGCCTGCTGGCCTTCACGCTGTTCTGGTGTGTGCTCTCGCTGGCGCTGGTCTTGGCGCGCAGTACGCAGCGCCGCACCCATCAGGCCTTTGCCGCACTGGCGATGTGTCTGGCGGTGAGTGCGCTGGCCGCGCTGGTGGCCTTGCGCGCGTCAGACAGTGCGTGGGCTACCGGGGCGGGACGCGTGGCCGCGGCCACGGCGGCACTCGCGCCGCTGTGCGTCTACTGGTTCAGCGCGGTCTATCCACACCAGCGCTTTGAAGGTTATCGCGCCATTGCCGTGCTCTATGGTGTGGCGGGGCTGGGACTGGCCGGTGCGAGCCTGGCGGGGTTGGTGGTGGGGGCCATACAACCGGCCGCTACGGTACCCGCCGTGGCGCTGGGTCCGCTGGCCAGCCTGGTGCCGGTGCTCTTGCTTACCGCGCTGGGCAGCAGCGGCTGGACCCTTTGGCAGAAACTGCACGACACGACGGGCCAGCGGCGCCGGCAGATTGAACACCTGCTGCTGACGCTGGGCGTGCTGGCGATCGCCGGCGTGGCCACCCCGTGGCTGATGCCCGCAATCGCGCCCGCCTGGACCGCCATCTACGGCCTGGCGCTGGCCGCGCTCGGGCTGAGCCTCGCATGCTATGCGCTGCTGCATTACTACCTGCGCAACATCCGCGAAATTGCGGCGACGACGCTGCTGTACGTCGCGCTGTCTGCCACGGTGGTTGCGGTCTACGTGGCGCTGGTGGCGTCGGTCGATTGGCTGTTGAGCGACGGGGGCAGCGTGCGCGACCTGCTGACGATCGCTGTCACGGCACTGGTCATCGCGGCGGTGCTCGTGCCGCTGAAGGAGCGCGTGCACCGTGCGGTGGACCGGCTGGTGCTGAAGCGCCAGTTCGACCCGGCAGCACTGGTGAGTCTGGCCGGGCGGCGACTGGCGCGGTGTCTGCACCTCGACGCGGCCGGGGCCGAGTTGTTCGACGTGCTGCGTGCGCACATGGGTGTGCACCAGTTGCGCATCTTTCTGCGCGACCCGCAGCGCAACGGCGCGGTGCTGCTGGCGTACAGCAGCGAGGGCGATGCGTCGGACGTGCCGCGGTGGGACCTGAACAACTTGATGGATACGCTGGCGGACGAAGAACAGCCGGTGCTGGTCGAGGCTGAACTGGCGCAATTGCCGGCCGGGCCGCGTGCGGTGTTTCTGAACGGGCTGGCGTCGCTCGATGCACTGCTGTGTATTCCGCTGGCCACGGCCAATGGCGTGCTCGGTTTCGTGGCCTGTGGCGAGAAGATTGCGCGTGAATCGTACACGCGTCTGGACCTGCGTGCGGCCGAGGCGCTGGCCGGCCCGCTGGCGGCGGCCATCGAGAATACGCGTCTGTACGAAGACCTGGAATCGCTGAACACGGAGATGCAGCAGCTGCTGCGCCACATGCGCGGCGGTGTGCTGTCGGTCGATGGACACGGGCGGATACTTTCGCTCAACCGCACGGCGGGCCGGCTGCTGGGCGACCTGCGCGCGGGCGATGGGCTGGCCCGCCTGCCCGAGGGGCTGGCGCAGGTGGTGCGGCACGCGCTCGACGAAC
>CAYMLC010000309.1:0-4643 GCA_964390765.1 uncultured Nitrospirales bacterium | reverse complement strand
TAGCGCTCGCCGGCCTCGCGCTTCAGGCCCAGCGCGTCGAGGGCTTCGGCCGCCTGATAGCGGGCGCGTGGCGCGAAGGGCGACTGGGGATATTGCTCGGCAATGAGTACGAACTGGCGCTGGGCGTCTTCGTAATTGCCTTCGCTGACGAAGAGCGTACCGAGAAGATAGGAGGCCTGCGCGGCATAGGCGCTGTCCGGGTGCGCCTGCAGAAAGGTCGTGGCGGATTGGCGCGCCGCGGCAAGATCGCCCAGCTTGTGCTGGCACCAGGCGATGTAGAACGCGGCGGCCGTGGCAGAGTCGGCTTCGGGGTGTTGCGCGCGCAGTTGGCGGTAGGCGGCAATGGCGGCCTCCCACTGTGCGCGCTGCTGTTGTGCGCCGCCCAGCACGAGCAGCAGCGCTGCACGGTCGGGCGCCTCGGGGTAGCTATCGAGATAGGCCTGCGCCGAGGCGGCCGCGGCATCCCATTGCTGCGCGCGATACTGCATGCGCGCCCTACCGGCGCGCGCCTGACGGGTATAGGTGGATTCCGGAAAGGCTTCGAGCAGGGCCTGATAGGCGCCGAGTGCGGGCTCGGCCCAACCGAGCGACTCGTAAGCCTTCGCCGCACGATAGCGCGCTTCCTCGGCCAGCGCGGCGGGCACCGCGCCATTGGCGACCTCTGAGAAGACGGTGGCGGCATTCTCGTAGGCGTCTTGCGCGGCCATCGCCCGGCCGAGGTACAGGCGGGCAAAGGGCGCGAGTGCATGCTCGGGCGCATGGGCCGTTACCTGTTCGAGCATCTGCTGTGCGGCGGCGGGGTTGCCGCTGGCCAGGTGTGCGCGCCCCAGAAAGTAGTGGGCGCGCGCCCGTGTATCGGGTGCGCGTTCGCCTTCACGCAGGGGCGTCAACCGCCCGATGGCCTCTTCGTGCCGCCCCAGCAGCACCAGCACCTCGCCCGTGCGCAAAGCCGCGGCCTCTTGCCATGGACCGGGCTGTGCCTGCACTGGTTCAAGCGCGGCCAGCGCGGCCTCGTACTGCCCGAGTGCATAGGCGGCCTCGCCAAGGCGATAGCGTGCCGTCGTGGCATCGGGTGCCTCGGGGTTGGCCTCGAGGTAGGCGCGGTACTCGGCAATAGCTTCTTCAAAGAGTCCGCGCTGCAGCAGGCCATCGGCGAAATCGAGCGGACCCTGTGCCGCGGCACCTGGCATGAGCGCCACGAGGGCGAGCAGCACGCGCGTGGCCAACAGCCCAACCGGTGTGCAGCTACTCCGCTGCATCGGCGGGCTCCAGACGGCCGGTGGCGAAGCTGATATTGGCGATATTGGCCTGGCGGCAGGCATCGACAATCGCGAGCGCGCGGCCAAGTTGCGCGGTGGTGTCGCCGTGGATGATGACGGAGCCCTGCGGGAAATGGCTCGCGATTCGCTGCAGCACGTACTGCAGTGCGTCGAGCTCGAGCGTGCGTTGATTCACGACGATGGTACCGTCGGCGCGCAGATTGATGACGATTTCGCCCTGGGCGCGCGCGACTTCGCTGGCGCTCTCGGCCGTTGGCAGCACGATATCGAGTTCGGTCTCGAGGCTGGAATAGGTGGTGGTGACCATGAAGAAGACGAGCGTGAGAAACACGATGTCGATGAGCGGGGCGAGCGGCAGCCCCTCACTCTCTTCTTCGAACGCGGGCATCATGCGCATGGCGCGGCCCTCACGATTGGCCGTGGGCCACGATATGCTCGAGCATTTCCGCGGCCTCGGCTTCGAGCGTGGCCACGGTACGGATGACGCGGCCACGCAGATAGTAGTACACGAGCTTGGCGGGAATGGCGAGCACGAGCCCGGCAGCGGTCGTGACCATGGCGGTGGACACGCTGTAGGCCATCGCAACATTGCGTACTTCGCTGGTGTCGAAGTGAATGGCACTGAAGGCCTGCATCATCCCCCACACCGTGCCCAGCAGGCCCAGCAGCGGGGCGATGGTGGCGATGTTGTTGAGGTAGGTGATGCGTTGCCATAGCGCGGTGGCCCCGCGCTGACCTTCACTCTCCATGGCCTCCTGCACAATGTGGCGGTCGCGCCCGGCCGCACGCAGGCCCGCGCGCAAGACCCGCGCGAGCAACTCGTCGCGGTCTTCGACCATGGTATAGACCGCGCGCAGGTCGCCTTCTTCGAGTTGGGCGGTGGCGCGGCGCAGCAGTTTTTTTGGCACTTCACGGCCCGGCGTAAGGGTAAACAGCAGATAGAAAGTGAGCACCAGCGCCAGGAAGCCCAGCCCGAGTATGCAGTAGAGAATGACGCCGCCCTGCTCGAGCATCGTCAGCAGGGTCAACTCGGAAGCCGGGGGCGCGGGCGGCGCGGCGGCATCGTCCTGCGCGTGGCCGGCCAGCGCGAGCAGCGTCAGACCTGCCGCGGTGGTGCAGGCCGCAAGGGATAGGGTTCGCATGTGTTCTTTCCGTGGATGCACAGGGGCCCGTTGCGCACCATATTCATCCCGCATGCGGGCGCGAAGTTGCATGCGCGCGGCAGCCCTCAAGGGCTCGGTGTGGCCGGGCGCGTGTCCTCGTCCAGATACGCGCGCGAACCGGTGGTCTCGAACTGGCCCTGATACTTGCCGCGATACGGCTTCTCCACGGAGCCGTCGGCCCGGGCGATGACCAACTGGCAGATGCGGCGGCCGGCGTTGATGCGCATGGGCGCGGCATTGGCATTGTACAGTTCGAGCGTGATCGTGCCTTCAAAGCCGGGGTCGACCCAGCCGGCGTTCTGGATAAACAGGCCCATGCGGCCGATGGAACTGCGCCCCTCGACGAAGGCCGTGAGGTAATCCGGCAGGCGGATGTATTCGCGGGTGGTGGCCAGCACGAAACCGTGCGTCGGCACGATGAAGCTGTCGCCCTCTGAACGATCGTACTCGGCGGCATCGTCGAGCGAGTAGATGCCCTCGGACGCGCAGGGGCGCGGCGTAAGGAAGGTGTTGCCCAGCCGCAGGTCGACCGACGCCGGACTGATCTGGATGGCGTCGCAGGGCTCGATGCACAAATCGCCCGACGCCATCAGCGCCTTTATGGTGCGGTCGGTAAGGATCATGGCGCGCATTTTAGGCAGGCGCACACGCTGGCGTCCAACCGGGGCCGGAATGGTGCGGGGGCGCGGGCTGGTTTTGCACAGGACACAGCAACGAAGGGAGCTCCCTCATGTCTGACAACGACGCATCCGCCTCGCACTACTACACCTTGCTGGGCCGCAGCGGCCTGCGTGTCTCGCCGCTTTGCCTGGGCACGATGACCTTTGGCGACAGTTCGACCTGGGGCAGCGACCGTACTGTCGCGCGCCAGATTCTGGACCGCTACCTGGATTCAGGGGGCAACTTCCTCGATACGGCCGACATCTACACCGGTGGTGAAAGCGAGGAATGGCTGGGCGATTTCATGAAGGAAAAGGGCAACCGCGACGCCCTGGTCGTGGCTACGAAGTTCACCTTTTCGCACCGGCCGGGCGACCCGAACGCCGGCGGCAACAGCCGCAAGCACATGATAGAGGCGTGCGAGAAATCGCTTCAGCGGCTGAAGACAGACTACATCGACCTGTACTGGATGCATACGTGGGACACGCTGACACCGGTTGAAGAGGTGATGCGCGCGTTCGACGACCTGGTGCAGTCGGGCAAGGTGCGCTATGTGGGGTTCAGCGATGTGCCGGCCTGGTATCTCGGCCGGGCGCAAACCTTGGCCGAGTGGCGCGGTTGGACGCCACTGTGCGCGCTGCAACTCGAGTATTCGCTGGTCGAGCGCAACATCGAGTTCGAGTTCGTGCCGGCCGCGCAACACCTGGGGCTGGGCATCACGCCGTGGAGCCCGCTGGGCAGCGGCGTCTTGACGGGGAAATACAAGCGCGGTGGCGGCGGTGAAGGGCGCCTCGAGACGATGAAGGACTCGCAGAATCCGGTCTTCCAGAAGCTGACCGACAAGAACTTCGACATCGCCGAGAAGACGGTCGAGGTGGCGGAGAAGCTGGGCAAGAGCCCGGCGCAGGTGGCGCTGAATTGGGTGGCCACACAGCCGGGGGTATCGTCCACGATTATCGGCGCCACGAAGCTCTCGCAGCTGGACGACAACCTGGCCGCGCTCAGCTTCGAGCTACCGGCTGACCTGCGCGCGGAGTTGGACGCCGTGAGTGCGCCAGCGCGGAACTTCCCGTATGTCTTCTTCGACGGCCCGATTCACAGCATGGTGAATAACGAAGTGACCGTGCGCGACGAACCCGCCACCTTCCGCTAGGTGGCGGGCGGCGGGTCAGCCCTTGCCGCCGAGAATGCCACCGCGCTTCGAGCTGAGCCGGATGCCCTGCAGCATCATCTGCAATTCCTCCGGATTGTCCGATGCATCGTTGGCCACTTCCATCGAGATGAGCCCCTGCCGCAGGAGCTGGTAGAGGCTGTCGTTGAAGGTCTGCATGCCATTCTCGGCGCCCTGCTGAATGGCCTGCTCGAGTTGGTTCGTGCGGTCTTCCTTGATCAGCTTGCGGGTCGAGGGGGTGTTGAACATGATTTCGCAGGTGGGCACCCGGCCGACGCCATCGACACGCGGCAACAGGCGCATGCACATGATGGCGCGCAGATTGGTGGCCAGCGCCGAGCGCACTTGGTCGTGCTGGTTCGACGGGTA
>CAYMLC010000308.1:1294-4655 GCA_964390765.1 uncultured Nitrospirales bacterium | reverse complement strand
GGCAACCTGAACAGCGCCATCGTCGTAAGCGGCAGCGTTGACGCCGCAAAGCCCGGCGCCTACACGCTGACCTACCGCGTCGAAGACAGCGCCGGCAACGACGCCAGCCTGACGCGCACCGTGCAGGTAGAGGCCGCCGAAGCGCCGATGCCGCGCGCGCGCTTCCTGCAGGTCGCACTTATGGTGGCTGAGAATGCCGGCACGGTCGACGTCGACGTCGCGCTTGAACCCGCTCCGGCCAGCCCCGTGCGTCTGATGTTCGCCGTCGGCGCAGCCAAGGCCGACACGATGCAGCATCTGCCGGCCGGCGACGCCATCCTGGACGTAGACGCGGGCCAGAGCGTGGCGACGCTGCGTCTGCCCCTGGCCGACAATGCGGACTACAACGCCGACATGGCCTACACGGTGGCCATGGTCGATGCCGAAGGCGGCGAAGTGGGCACCCCGGCGCTGGTCGAAGTGACCGTACATGACGACGACGATGCGCCGCTAGAAGAAGACCCGTGCGATACGCCCTTCCACGCGGCCGATGAAGACGCGAACAACAGGTTCAGCCTCGGCGAGATCCTGGGTGCGGTGCAGCTCTTCAACGCCGGCAGCTACCACGTGACGGCCAGCGGCGAGTACCGGCCCGGCAATGGCCCGCGCGAAGGCTGCCCGCACGACAGCGACTACTTGGGTGGTGCCGACTGGCGCATCGAACTCAGCGAACTGCTGCGGCTGGTCTCGCTGTGGCGTGCGCCCAGCTACAGCCACTGCCCCGACGCGGGCACCGAAGACGGTTTCTGCCCCAACTGGTGACAATAGACCCATCCTCGCCCTGCACTGGCCCGCCACGCGCGGGCCAGTCGCCTTTTGCGCAAGGCCCTCAGGCGGAGGCGTCGGGCGCGTCGCGCAGGTAGCGCGCGGGATTGCCGGCCCACACCTGGCCCGGCGGCACATCGCGCGTAACCACGCTGCCCGCACCGATCACCGCGCGCCGGCCGATACGCACGCCGCACAGCAGTGTAACGCTCGAACCGATCGCCGCCTCGTCTTCGATAACCGTGGGCACCACTTCCCAGTCGGCGTCGGTCTGAAGCGAGCCATCAAGATTCGCCGCGCGCGGAAAGCGGTCGTTGATGAAGGTTACATTGTGCCCCACGAACACGCGGTCGCCAATGCGCACGCCTTCGCAGATGAACGAGTGGCTGGATATCTTGCAGTCCTCACCGATGTGCGCGTTCTTCTGCACTTCGACGTAGGTGCCTATCTTCGTGCGCGCGCCTATCGTGCAGCCGTAGAGGTTCGCGAAGCCGAAGACGCGGGCGCCCTCGCCCAGCTGCACATCGCCGGCGATGCGGTTGTAGGTCTCCAAGCCTTACTCCCCGAGCGTGACGAAGCGGCCACGCTCGCGCAGGGAGATGTCGCTGGCCTCGAGCATGCGCACGATGCGCAGACCCGCTTCGCCATTGTTGTGCGGCTGGGTGCCCTGCTCCACACACGCCACGAAGTAGGCCACTTCACTCGCCAGGGCCTCGATGCCCGGCACCACCGGCGCCCACATGTCGCCGATGCGCGGCGTCGCCAGCACCTGATACATGCCCTCCTGCGTCTGCACCTCCATCCCCTTGTCATACACACGAAGGCGCTCGTCCTGGCTTACGTCGTCCCAGTGCATCATGCGCTTGGTGCCGCCCACCAGCGTGCGGCGCACCTTCACCGGCGACAGCCAGTTCAGATGGAAATGCGCCAGCAGGTTGTTGTCGTACTCCACGGTCAAGTAGGCCACGTCGACCAGCCCGGTACCGAAGTGGTCGCTCCCGTGCGCGCTCAGGGCGCGCGCCGGCTGATCCAGCAGAAAGTCCATGATCGACAGGTCGTGCGGGGCAAGGTCCCAAATCACGTTCACATCGTGCTGGAAGATACCCAGATTCACGCGCACCGAATCGTAGTACAACAATTCGCCGATGTCGCCGCCCGCCACCAACTCCTTCATCTTCTGCACCACACCCGTAAACAGGAACGTGTGATCAACCATCAGCACCAGGTCGCGCGCGGCGGCCAGGTCGCACAGTTCGCGCGCCTGCGCCGAGGTGTGCGTCATCGGCTTCTCCACCCATACGTGTTTACCCGCTTCGAGGGCGGCTTTCGCCAGCGCATGGTGCGATGACACCGGTGTGGCAATCGCAACGACATCGACATCGGTGGCGTTTATCAGCGTGTCTGCTTCGCATAGTTCGGCTTGCCGATACTCGCGCGCCGCCAACTCCTGCCGCTTGGGTGACTGATCAGCAATGCGCCGCACCGTACATGCGGGGTGCCGGCTGAAATTGCGCGCAATGTTGGGTCCCCAATAGCCATAGCCAATCAAACCAATACCAAGCATTATAAGTCCTCGTTCAAGCCAAGAGGTCGTGCAGCCGGCCTGCGACGGGCGCGCGGGATGATGGCACAGTCTCCAGGCTTCGGCAAGCAGGCGCGTTCAGCTTGCGCGCCGCTTCACGCTATGCTAGACACCTTTCCCAGACAGGCGTGACGCGGATGGTCGCAAGGTGAGCACGCCTCGCATCTCAAGGAGTATCACATCATGGGGGCTTCTTTCCGTCTCGGGCTGGTGGGCTGCGGCCGCATCAGCACGGCCTACTTCGACGCACTCGAGCGGCTGCCGGAAATCGAACTGGCGGGCGTGGTCGACGTGCGGGCCGATGTGCGCGAGAGCATCGCGGAAGCACGCAAGGTCGAGGCCTACGACAGCATCGACGCGCTGTGCGCCGCCGTGCCGCACCTCGATGGCGCCGTCATCTGCACGCCACCCGCGCTGCACGCCGAACAGACCATCGCCCTCTTGCAGAAGGGGCTGCATGTGCTGTGTGAAAAACCCTTCGCCCTGCGCATCGAGGAGGGCGAAGCGATGCTGGCCGCGGCGGAAGCCTCGGGCAAACTGCTGATGATGGCGTCCAAGTTCCGCTACGTGCCCGACATCATCGAAGCCAAGGCGCGCATCGCCTCGGGCACCCTGGGCCGCGTGCATTTCTACCGCAACGTATTCACCGGGCGCATCGACATGCGCGGCCGCTGGAACGTGGACCCCGGCGTCGCGGGCGGCGGCGTGATCATGGACAACGGCACACACTCGGTCGATATCGTGCGCTATCTGTTGGGGCCGATTACGCGCATCTACGCCCACGCCAATCCGGGGGTCGCCGACTTGCCGGTCGAAGACAGCGCCACGCTGCTGTGCGTGACCGAGAGCAACGTGCTGGCGCACATCACGCTCTCGTGGAGCGTGCATGTACCCACGCCGAACCTCATCGAGATCGACGGCACGGAGGGCGCGCTGCGCCTCGGCTGGCAGGAATCGACTTTCAAGGCGGCCAAT
>CAYMLC010000308.1:0-1284 GCA_964390765.1 uncultured Nitrospirales bacterium | reverse complement strand
CCAGGCCTTCGGACCCGGCTACGACAAGGTGCAGTCCTTCGAAAACCAGTTGCGCAATTTCGTGCACAGCGCACGCGGTGAAGCCGAACCAATCATCACCGGCAAAAGTGGCCTGCATTCGGTCGCAGTCGTGCAGGCGGCCTACACCTCGCTGGCGGAAGGCCGCTGGGTCGACGTGCCGCAGACCGCGGCCACGCCTGCGTAAGGCCGCGTGCCGCAGAACATCGCCATACTGGGTGCCGGTACGCTCGGGTTGACGCTGGCCCTGCGCCTGGCGCAGCAGGGACATGGCGTGCGTGTGTTCGAGGCGGCCGAGCAGCCGGGCGGCCTGGCCACCTGGTTCGACTATGGCCCCTTCACCTGGGACAAGTACTACCATGTGGTGCTGCCGGGCGACAGCGCCCTGCAGGCCCTCATCGAAGAGCTGGGCCTCAGCGAATCGCTGCGCTGGGCCACGCCCAAGACGGGCTTTCTGTGGCGCGGCCGCCTCGTCTCGATGTCGAACTACTTCGAGTTCCTCACCTTCCCCCCGCTCAACCCCTGGCAGAAGGCCCGTCTCGCGCTGGGGCTCATGCGCGTGCAGCGCATGCACGACGGCGCCGCGCTCGACGGCATTCCCGCGCCGCAGTGGCTGGCCAAGGTCTTCGGGCACGACGTGTATCAACGCATCTGGGAGCCGCTGCTGATTTCGAAGTTTGGCGTGCTGCACGAAGTGGTGCCCGCTACCATCATGTGGGCGACCATCCGCCGCTATGCCGCCACGCGCAGTGCGGGCGGCGGCCGCGATTGTATGGGGTATCTCGAGCCGGCGGGGCTGAAAGTTCTGTACGACGCACTCGTACAGCGTATCGAGGCACTGGGCGGCGCGGTCGTATGCGACGCACCCGTCGAGCGCGTGTGGCTCGCGGAGGACGGTCCGGCCATGGTCGCGAGCCGTGGAGAAGACCATGCCTTCGACCGCGTGATCGCCACGGCACCCGCCCGCGTGGTGCAGCGCATTGCGCCCGGCCTGCCCGGCCTTTACGCCGACGAGCAACAGACCCCCTATTTCCTCGGTGTCATTCGTCTGGCGCTGCGCCTACCCGAGCCGCTTACGCCGTATTACATCACCAACCTCATCGAGCGCGGCTTTTCCTTTACCGGCATCATCGACTTGTCGGCCCTCGCCGGCACCGAGCCCTTCGCCGGCCGCGGCTTCGTGATGCTGCCGCGCTACGACGTGCCCGACAGCGAATGGTTTCAGCGCAGCGACGAAGCGATTTACGAAGCGTTTATGGCCGAACT
>CAYMLC010000307.1:0-4687 GCA_964390765.1 uncultured Nitrospirales bacterium | reverse complement strand
ATCAGCGTGATGCCCACCGCCTCGGCCATGCCCGCTACGCGCAGCGCCTCGTGCACGCCGCCGGTCTTGCTCAACTTCAGGTTCCAGATGGCCGCCGGCCGCGGTTCCGCGCACAGCGGCAGGGCGCTCGCACAATCGGCCACATCTTCGTCGAGCGAGAGCCGCGCGCGCGTCTCAGCCGGCAGTCCGGTCAATTCGTGCCAGGCGCCCCGGGGCAGCGGCTGCTCCACGAACTCGACGTCATGGCGCGCGGTCTCGGCGAGAAAGCGCTGCAGCTCGTCGCGCGTGTAGCCCTGGTTCGCATCGATACGCAGCACCGTCTCGGGTCCGCTCACCTCGCGCAGGCGCGCCACCCGCTCGATGTCCGCCTCCACGTCTTTGCCCACCTTCACCTTCAACACGAAATAGCCCATGCCCAGAAAGTCGCGCGCTTCGGCCAGGGTCTCGTCGAGCGTGCGGATGCCCAGCGTCATCGACGTGGGCAGCACCTCGTGGGCGCGCCCCAGCGCATCGGCCAGCGGCAGGTCCTGCCTGCGGGCCCAGGCATCGTGCGCGGCGGCGTCGAGGGCACTGCGCGCGGAAGGGGTGTGCGGCAGGTGGGTGCGCAAGGCCCGCGCCAGGGGGGCGGGTGCATCCAGCGCGAACCCATCGAGCCAGCCCAGCGTGGCAGGGTCCAGGGCGGCGGCACAGGCATCGTCTGTCTCGCCCGTTACCGGGGTGTTGACGGCGGCCGCCCCGATGCCCCCGATGCCCGCATCCGTGCTCAGCCGCACCACGTGCAAGGTGGCCTCGGTCTCGGTCTTGAACGCAATCGTGAACGGCGCCTTGAGCGCCCGGGTGATGCGCCAGGTCTCGACGCCGCTTATGCGCACGGCGTGTACTGCGCGGCGTAGTCCCGGGCCAGGGCCGCCAAGTGGTTCAACTCGTCGTCGACCATAGGGCGTATCACCGGCAGGCCGAGACGCGCCTCGAGCGTATCGCGGTAGGCCGCCAGCGCCGCGTCGTCCATGCCGTTGCCATTCAACGTGACGGCCAGCACGTGCGCACCGTATCGCTTGATCAGGTCGATCTCGTCGGCCGGGTCGCCGATCGGGCGCGGCGGATCGCCGCAGCCTTTGAACGTCTTGCGCGCGGGTTGCAGTTGCAGCACCACGGCGCGGGCATCGGCCGACAACAGAAACTCGGCGCCGCACGGGCCGCTGGGATTCAAAAGAGACGACTGGCCTTCCAGGAGGATGAGTCCGGGCGCCCGCTCTTCCGCGCATTGCACCACGGCACGCTCGAGTTCGCCGCTTACAAAATCGTTGGGCAGCGCATCGAAGATGATGCCGTAGGCATTGCCCTGCAGCCAGCCCGTCTGGCCGGTGAAGATCAATTCCGTGGCGAGCCCCTGGGCGCGGCAGGCATCGCGCAGCAGGCGCGCGGTCGTGCGCTTGCCCACGGCGCAGTCGGCGCCGAGTACCGCGATGCGCGGCACGGCCACGCGATAAATGTCGCCGGTCCAGAAATGTAATTCGCCGAAGGGCTTGGGCCGCCGGATATCGACGAGGCGCGCGCCGCTCGCCTCGGCTGCCGCCACATACTGCGGATGCGCGGCCAGGCAATCGTGCAGGCCATTCACGACCGAGATGCCCGCCTCGAGTGCGGCGATGATGCTGTGGTGCAGGGTCTCCGGCAGAAAGCCGCCCGTGGTGGCCACACCGATTACGGCGTAGTCGGGGCGTGCCGGCATCGACGTCAGCGCTTCGTGCAGCGTGGCGAAGATGGGGATACCCGCATATCGGCCGAAGAGCACCTCGCCCGCATCACGGCCCGCCGTGGCTTCGCCATCCACGATACCCAGTACGGTGTAGCGCTCGGTACCGCGCACCAGCCCGTGTGCCGTCTTGCCATTCGGATGCGTCAGCAGGCCATTGGTAAGAATGATGGCGGTACCGTCCACGATAACTCCTTGGACCGATGCGGCGCCGAAGTATAGCGGGCACGGCAGCGGGATTAGAAGGCGCGCAGCGTGCGGGCGATCTGTTCGGCGCAGCGTTGCAGGTTGGCGGCCGTTTCGGCATAGGCGGTCGCGCTGTCGCCCGGCCCCGCAGCGATGGGATAGACAGCCGTCGCACCCATCTCGAGCAGCGCCTGCCAGCCTTCCCCCAAGGCGCCGCACACCGCGATACACGGCACGCCGTGTCGCCGGGCCAGACGCGCCACGCCGGCGGGCACCTTGCCGTGCGCGGTCTGCGCGTCGATGCGCCCTTCACCCGTGAGCACCAGGTCGGCGGTGCGCAGCTGCGCTTCCAGTTCGACCACCTCGGCCAGGCGCGCCACCCCCGGCTCAAGCCACGCGTCGCAGAACGCAATCAGGCCGGCGCCCAGGCCCCCTGCGGCACCCGCGCCTTCTTCCCCGGCAATGTCGCGCCCGAAGGTCTCGGCCAACTGGCGGGCGTAATTCGCCAGCGCCGCGTCGAGTTCGTACAGGTGTTCGGGCCGCGCGCCCTTCTGTGGGGCGTAGACCTGAGTGGCACCGCGTTCGCCGGTGAGCGGATTGTCGACGTCGCATACGCCTTCTACGGCTACATGCTGCAGGGCGGGGTGCAGCCCCTCCAGGTCAATGGTGGCCAGCCGTGCGAGCGCCAGACACCCACGCTCGAGCTCGTGGCCGGCCTCGTCCAACAGGCGCACCCCCAATGCCTGCGCCATGCCCGCACCGCCGTCGTTGGTGGCGCTGCCGCCCAGGCCCACCAACACCCGCATGGCACGGGCGTCGAGCGCATGCGCGATTAACTCGCCCACGCCATAGGTCGTGGTGTGGCGCGGGTCGCGTTCAGACGCGGGCAACAGCATCAGGCCGGCCGCCTGCGCCATTTCGATGATGGCGGTATCGTCGTGCAGACGCGCATAGGCCGCCTCTACCGGTGTGCCGCGCGGGCCCGTCACCCGCACGACCACCCGCTCGGCCTCGGTGGCCGCGCACACCGCGTCGATGGTGCCTTCCCCGCCATCGGCCATCGGCACGCACACACACACATCGTCGGGTGCACCGCGCCGCCAGCCCGCCGCCAGCGCTGCCGCCACCTGCGTTGCGGGCAGCGCTTCCTTGAAGCTGTCTGGCGCGATGAGAATTTCCACGCCGCGTTGCGCCTAGACGGCGCGCTTCACACGCGCGCCATTGGGCGTGTCTTCGATGACCCAGCCCTCCGCCAACAGCGCATCACGAATCGCGTCGGCCGCCGCAAAGTCTTTGGTGCGTCGTGCATCTTGCCGCGCCTGCACCTGGTCCAGCACGTCCTGCGGAACCGGTGCCGCTACGGCCTCGGCGAACAGCCCCGTCACCGTATCCAGGCGGTCCAGCAGCGCCAGCGCGCGGGTTCCGCCCGCCACCCCCACTTCGTCGCGGTCGAGCTTGGCATTGACCGCGCGTATAAATTCGAACACCGCCGCCAGCCCGCCCGAGATATTCAGGTCGTCGTCCAGCGCCGCCTGAAAGGCCTGCTCTGCCTCCGCCACTTCCGCTTCCAGCGTGTCGCCGTCGCCTGCGGCCTCGCCCAGGCGCTGCCGGAAATCGCGTATGCGGCGCAGCGATTCCCGCGCTGCATCGGCTGCATCGAACGAGAAATTGTTGGGCTGCCGGTAGTGCGTGGCCACGAGCACCCAGCGCACGGCCATAGGGTCGATGCCCTTCTCCAGGAGGTCGCGCAGCGTGAAGAAGTTGCCCAGCGACTTCGACATCTTCTGCCCGTTGACCACCAGGTGCGCACAGTGCAGCCAGTAGTTCACGAACTGTGCACCGGTCGCACAGCACGACTGTGCAATCTCGTTCTCGTGGTGCGGGAAGATATTGTCCACCCCGCCGCAGTGAATATCGAAGTGGTCGCCCAGGTACTTCGTGGCCATGGCCGAGCACTCGATGTGCCAGCCAGGGCGCCCCTTGCCCAACTCCGTCTCCCAGTACACCTCGCCGTCTTCCGGTGTCCACGCCTTCCACAAGGCAAAGTCGCGCACGTCGTCGCGCTCGTATTCGTCGCTGTCCACACGCCCACTGCCGCCGCTCTGTAGCTGCTCGATATCCATATGGCTGAGTTGCCCGTATGCGGGATACGTGTCGAGTTTGAAGTAGATGCTGCCGCCGCTCTCGTAGGTGTGCCCCTTCTCTCGCAACGACTTGATCATCGCCACCATCTCTGCGATGTGGCCGGTCGCCGCGGGGTAGATATCCGCCGGCACAATGTTGAGCGTCTTCAGGTCTTCGAAGAAGGCCTGCCCGTAGCGCCCGGTGATGGCCTTCAGCGGCTCGCCCGTCTCGCGCACCGTGCGAATCAGCTTGTCCTCCACGTCGGTCAGGTTCATCACGTGGTGGACCGAATAGCCGCGATACTGGAGGTAGCGCTTCAGCAGGTCCTCGAACATGTAGGCGCGCAGATTGCCGATGTGCGCGTAGTTATAGATCGTCGGCCCACAGGTATAGAGCCCCACTTTGCCCGGCGTGATGGGCGTGAACGCTTCCTTCGTGCGGGTAAGCGTATTGTAGAAGTGCAGCGCCATCGCGTGCCTCGCTTTCCTCGGGTCGTCCGTCAATCGTCTTGGGTTATATGCACACCCGGCCCATACGGCCGCCGCGCGCCAAGCCAGCTAGGATACGGGATTGGCCCGCGTCAGGCGAAGAGGCAGGCGGCGGCGCTGTGCGGCACTGCAT
>CAYMLC010000306.1:1912-4694 GCA_964390765.1 uncultured Nitrospirales bacterium | reverse complement strand
CGGTGCGCATCGACCCCACGCAGGTCTACCAGATTCTCGTGAACCTGTGTGTGAACGCACGCGATGCCATCGCCGAACGCGGCGCCATCTCTATCACCACCACCAACCTTACGGACGCGCACGAGCAATGCGGTGACATTCCGTACTGCAAGCCCGGTGACTATATCTGCGTGGAAGTGTGTGACGACGGCAGCGGCATGGATGAAGACACGCTGGCCAAGATCTTCGAGCCGTTCTACACCACCAAGTCCTTGCACGAGGGCACGGGACTCGGCCTGCCGATGGTCTACGGCATCGTGCGGCAGAACCATGGCTGCATCAATGTCATCAGCACGCCCGGAACCGGCACGACCTTCCGCATTTATCTGCCGCGTGCCGCCGCCCGCGAGTGCGCGCCCGGCAAGGCTGTGCGCAACGATCCGCCACGCGGAAACGGCGAAGTTATTCTGGTCGTGGAAGATGAACAGGCCGTGCTGACGCTGACCCGCCGCATCCTTGAATCGCTGAATTACACGGTGTACGCCGCCAATACACCCGCCGAAGCCTTCGCCGCTGCCCGGGCGGAAGAGACGCCGCAACTTCTGCTGACCGACGTCGTCATGCCGGAGCAGGGCGGCATCGAATTGGCCGAACAACTGGTGCAGCAGTATCCTGAAATGCGCGTGCTGTACATGTCGGGTTATGCGCCCGAGGTGGCCGCGCGTGCCGGCCTCGTGCCCGACGGTGTCGACCTCGTAAGCAAGCCGTTCACACGTGAGCAGCTGGCCATACGGGTGCGCAACGCGCTCGAACGGCCCGCCAGCGGCCCGCGTGCGCCATTGAACGCCCCCCCGGACGAAACCTAAGGCGCCGGCACGCGCGCGGCAAAGATGTCGGCCTGCTTGTGCAGCGTCAGCCCGGCCACGGCGCCAGCTTCGTCGAGCTGAAACGACACCAGCCCGCGGTCCGGCGCAATGCGGAAGTGCGTGGTGGATTCGGGCACCAGCGTGCGCGTGGGATTACCGGAGTGAATCACCTGCAGGCTGCCCTCGCCGTCACGCCGAATCTCTACGGTCGCCTCCGGGCCGGGACTCTAGAAGCCTTCGTATCGTGCGAGGAGGTCGGCATCCACCGCGACGCGGGTCGGCCACGTGGTGCGCTGGGGCATGCCCCTCATGTCGCGTAGCGTGCGGCCCTCGGGAAACAGGCGCGCCATGCGGTGCACCGTGCGCCCCCCGGCCAGTTCTTCTGCGAGGTCGAAGGTGACCGCCTCGCTGAAATCAGCAAGGTTGTAGAGCGTGACCGTGCGCGCTTTCAGGTCGTAGACGGTGGAGTAACTGGTCAACGCCTCCGGGCCGTGCTGGTGTATCGCCTCGAGCACCGCGGCCGCGGTCGCGACCGACGCATCGCCGCGTGCCGCAATCACCTGCTGCGCCCGCATCCAGCGCTGGCACCGGTAGCCCGAAAGGCCCAGGCGCGTATTCGTCGATACCAGCCCGTCCCGCCGCTCCACGTGCAATCCCGTGCCCGGCAGCCAGGCCACCAGCGCCGCATCGCCCGTGGCATCGGCAAAGAGGAAGTGTGCCTCGCGCAGGTGGCGGCAGTTGTAGCGCTCGAAATAGGCCAGCGCCTCTTCCACCGTGCCGCATGCATCCATAATGCGCTCGAGCAGATTATCCGGCGTCGGCTTGTCAGGGTCTTCTTCCCAATACCCTTCGTTGAGTGCCGCTGAATCGAAGGCCAACCCGCGCGCATTCATGCTGCCCTGCGCGAAGTCGTCGTCGAAGCCCACATTCACCCGGCCCAGGCGCCCTTCTTCCGCCGGCTCGAACCAGATAACGCCCGGCTTCACATAGTCCTCGTTGTTGCCCAGCAAGGCCGTATCGCTATCGCTCAAGCTGAAGATGGCGCACGCCTGCGCGGGCAGCGACAGCACACTGAGGAGGGGCAGCAACAGGGCCAAGCGATACTTCACGAGACGGTCCTTTTCTTGGAGGCGGGCGCAGGGCGTCCCTGCCAGGTTGGTTGCTTGCGAGGGGGCGCGGTTCAGTTCACGCGAACAGCGAAGCAATCGGCACGCCGTGGCCGTCCTTGGTCACGTAGAAGGGGCGGTCCTCCACGACGTAGTTCGTGGTGGGCGGAATGCCCAGCGCGGCATACATCGTCGCGTGCAGGTCGATGATGGTGACGGGATCCGCAATGGCGCTGCAAGGGCGCTCGTCCGCCGTGGCCCCGTGTACATGACCGCGCTTGATGCCGCCGCCAAACAACAACACCGAGCCCGCATCGCTGAAGTGGCGGTGCAGGCCATAGTGCTTCATCTCGGTCATGCGGTCGGGCACGTCCACCTGGTCTTTCACCGGGGCGTCGGGCTTGCCCTCGGTCACCGTGTCGCGGCTGAACTCGCTCGCAAGGATAACCAGCGTCGAGTCGAGCAAGCCGCGTTCTTCGAGGTCGAGAATGAGTTGCGCGACCGGCGCATCGATCTGCCGCTTCAGTTCGATCAGCCGCGTATGCCCGTTCTCGTGCGTGTCCCAGTATTCGAAAGGAATGTATTCCGTCGTCACTTCGATAAAGCGCGCGCCCGATTCACACAGGCGCCGCGCCAGCAGACAGCCCAGCCCGAAGCGGCCGGTGTTGTAGGTGTCGTATACGTCGCGCGGCTCGCGTGAGAGGTCGAAGGCCTGCGCGGCGGGCGAGGTGAGCAGCCGGTGCGCATGGTCCATGGCGCGCACAAACGACTCGCGGTGGTATTCGCTGGCGTAGGCGCGCATCGGCGACTGGTCCAGCAGCTTGCGGTAGT
>CAYMLC010000306.1:0-1902 GCA_964390765.1 uncultured Nitrospirales bacterium | reverse complement strand
TCATGCCGGCGGGCGGCTGCACACTGGCCTGCGCATCGGCCGGGTCGGGGATGAGAAAGGGCCCATACTCCGAGCCGAGAAAGCCCGCCGTGTGAAACGCTTTCAACTCTTCGCTCTCGCCCTGGTCGAAGCGCTGACCGATGTCGATGATCGCGGGCATGTCGGGGTTGATGGGCCCCAGCGTACGGGCCACCATCGCGCCGATATGCGGCGCGGCCACGGTGAGCGGCGGCGCATAGCCCGTGTGCCAGTGGTACTGGTGGCGCGAGTGCAGAATAAACCCGAGGTCGGCCGCCTGATAGGTGCGGATGAGCGTGCCGCGGTCCATGACCCGCGCCATCCGCTCGAGCCCCTCGGAAAAGCGCACGCCATCGACCGAGGTGGGAATCGAGGGAAAGGTGCTAAGCACGCGTGCGGGGTCGACACCCACTTCGTAGGGCGTGTGCGCCTTCGGGTCGAAGGTCTCGGTGTGCGCCATGCCGCCCGCCATCCACAACAGCACCACCCGCTCGGCCTTGCCCGGCAGCACCAGGTCGCCACTGGGCGCGCTGGCGCCCGCGCGCGGGGCACCCACCGTCCAGGCAGCCGCACTGGCCGCCGCGCAATCGCGCAGGAACTGGCGTCGGTTCATCGGCTCGCGTTGCATGCTCGGTCCTCATGTCGCATCACGCAGACGGGTCAATCAGAAAATTAACTGAAACTCCGGCAGCATCGCCACGGCCCACATCAGGTCTTCCAGTCCCTCGTGCGAGACCGAATCCCCCAGCAGGGCCAGGGCCACCCCGCGCTCGGCACGCGTCGGCGCGCGCTGCAGACTGCGCAGCCAGACCTCGCGCACCAGGCGCGGCGGCGCGGCTTCGTATGCTTCGCGCATCGTGTAGGCGGCCCCCTGCAGATACTGCGCCAGCGTCGCGCCATTGGTCAGTTCCAACGCCTGCAGCGTCGTCGCGTCGTTTTCGCGCCGTGTCACCATCTGCTCGCGGTTCGTGCGGCCCAGCGCACGCGTCAGCGGATCGCTCACCACGCGCCACGCACGTACCGGACCCCGCAGCCGCGCCGGCCGGTCTTCGCGCGCCGGACGTTCGCCCCGCTGCAGAAAGCGCGGGTCGGTCTGCCACTGGCCCGTCACCTGGCCCAGCGCATCGTAGAATTGTTCGGCGGTCATGCGGCGTACTGCCGGCCCGCGAAAGACAAAGACTTCCTTCGCCTCCGGCTCGGGATACACGGCCGCCTGCCAGCGGTACGCCTCCGCACGGAGCAGGGTCTCCATCAGATGCTTCAAGTCGTAGTCGGCGCCGATGAAGTCCTGCGCCAGCGCATCGAGCAGTTCCGGATGCCACGCCGCGCGCTCGATGGCGTCGAGCGGCTCGACCAGCCCGCGCCCGTAGAAGCGCGCCCAGAGCCGGTTCACAATGTTTCGCGCGAAGTGGCCGTTTTCCGGGGTCGTCGTCAGCGTGGCCACCTGGGCCATGCGCGCTTCGCGCGGCAGGCTGCCGTCGATTTCACCCAGCTCCGGCCAGAGGAACTGATAGATGGCCGCCTCGCCCGTGGGCACATCGCAGCGCACCTTCTCCATCGGTTCCGCGCTGAACGCATTCGCGAGGCCGAAGGCGTCGTCCAGCTTCCAGTGGTCGACGAAGCTGTCGTGGCACGACGCACACTTCAGGTTGACCCCGAGAAAGCCCTGCGCCACATTCTGCGCGGCCTGCATCGCGGGTTGCTGCACTGTGGCATTGTCGCCCCGCCACACGATGCCCGCAATGAATCCCTCCGCACCACGCTCGTCCGGCGCGACAAGCCCGCGCACCATCGCGTCGTACGCGCGGTTGTCCAGCAGCGCATCGTACAGCCACCGCGTGATGTGCGTGCGGCCGCCGTCGATGTAGCCCGTGCCCTCGTAGT
>CAYMLC010000305.1:804-4705 GCA_964390765.1 uncultured Nitrospirales bacterium | reverse complement strand
AGCGCCTCCATCGTCGCGCGGTTGGCCAGGTCGTGCAGCAGCGCCACCGTCAGGCTGGGGCCCGGCACCAGCGAGGCATAGGCCTCGGGCGGCTCGATGGCGTGGTGGCGGCAGCGCACCAGCGACTTCACCGCCAGCAGGTCCCAGCGCATGAGGAAGATGTCGAGCACCTCGCGCACGTCGCCCTTCGCCCACGCCTGCAGCCGCTGGAACGTGTGTACCAGATGGCGCGAGGCCGCGTCTTCCACCGCATCGGCCCCACCAAAACGCGACAGCGATTCCGCCATCTCGGTGCGGTAGGCCGAGTCGAGCAGCGTGTCGCACATGCGCTTGATATCGTCGCGCTCGAGGAATTCCTCGATCTGTCCGCGCGACAACAGCTCGCCCTTCACCGCGCGTATCCGCGCATTGAAATAGGCGAAATCGTCGTTCACCTCGGGCATTGGTTTACTCCGCCGTGTGGCCAAACAGCCGTTGCATCGCGTGGCGGCGCGCCTGCCGTTCGAGGCGCGCATACCGGCTGCTCAGACTGTTGGTCACGCGGTAGGTCTGTCGGGCGTCCTGCACGGCCACACCATCGCTCAGGCGCGGATGCGCCTCGACCTGCAGGTCGCCACGGCCCTGCTGCTGTACCTGCTCGCGCACGAAGTCGGCATGCGCCGGCGGGGCCAGCACCGTGCCGCCCTGCGGCGCTTCGCCCAGCACCTCACGCAGCAGCTTGCCAATCACATCGCGCATCTGCTCGCTGTTGGCCAGCGCCGCCAGGTCCTGGCGTACGCGCTCCAGCAGGCCATCGGCAATCTGATCGCGCGTCGTCTTCACCACCATGTTCGCCTCTGCCTGGGCCCGCTCCACCGCGCGCTCGTGCGCACCGGCGAGTTCGGCATCCAGCGTGGCGTGGGCTTCCTGCGCGCGCTCGGCAATGCGCGCATCGGCCGCTTCCGCGATCTGGCGCGCCTGCGCTTCGCCCGCCGCGCGGATCTCCGCGCAGCGGGCTTCGGCCTGTTCCGTCAGCAGGGCGTTTAACGCACCGGCATCATTCATGACGCGGCGGTTAGCCCGCGAGGCCGGTGATCAGAATGCCCAACACGAAACCGAGCACGACCATCGTTTCCGGCAGCGCGACCAGAATGAACACGCGGCCGAACAACTCCGGCTTCTCGGCCAGCGCACCCGCGCCCGCCGAACCGATGGCGGCCTGGGCACGCGCGGTGGCGAAGGCGCTGCCGAGAATGGCCAGCGCCGCGCCGATTGCAATGGCGGCGATGCTCAGGCCTTCACCCAGCGACATGCCCGCCGTGGCGGCCTCTTCTTCCTGGGCCAGGCCGACCGGCGCAAACACCAGCGCCGCCACGGCCACCACCACCATGCATCCAATAGTTTTCGTTACGTGCGAGCCCCTTACCATGCCAGTTCCTTTCTAAACGGTTGATAGTTTCTTCCTTCCGGCTCATAAAACTTCGGCAGGAACTCGACGTAGTTCAGACGCAACGCGTGAATCGTCGGGCTGAACAAGCCGATGCCGATGTTTATCAGGTGAACAATACCCGCGGCAGGAATGCCGACGAGCAGGAGAAGCAGGAGATTGTCGTCGTACGCGTAGATGAACAGGTTCGCCAGGTCGGCCACGATAACCGACGCGATACCCGTCGCCATCAGGCGCGCATAACTGAGGATGTTGGCCGTGCCACCGATGATTTCCATCACGCCCATCGCCGCCATGCCCCCCATGCTGCGCACGAGGAAAAAGACGCTGGCGATAAAAACCGCCGCCGCCGCCAGGTAGCCCAGCGCGGGCGCCAGCGGCCACAGGCCCGACAGCGTGAGCACGGCAAGGCCCAGCGCCACCAGCCCCAGCAGCATGCCCAGCTTTTCCTCGGCATGGTGCGGGTCGTTATGGCGGTAGCCTTCAATCGTGCCGATGATGAGCCCGATCGGCACATGCACCAGGCCGTAGCCAATGGCCAGCGCGAGCAGCAACTCGAGCTCGTAGACGCGGTGGAACGGCGCGAAGCCAAAGTATTTGTAGGGCAGGTCGCCGAAGCCTTCACCGTAGATGACCCCCCATACAATCGATGAGGCGCCCATCCACTGCGCTATCGTCATCACGTCGCACAGCATTTCCTTGTGCGGGTTGCGGCGCTTCACATACCACGCCACGGCGATGATGAAGATGCCGTAGCCGAAGTCACCCAGCACGAAGCCGTAGAACATGATGAACGAGATGGCCACCACCCACGTGGGGTCGAAGGTGCCGTACTTCGGCGGGTCGAAAATCCCCAGCAGCAACTGGAACGGCTTGAATATGGGGTGATTGCGCAACTGCGTCGGGATGCGGTGCACGTCGACTTCCTTCTTCGACAACGTGCCCAGCGCCGCGCGTGCGCCAAAGGTCTTCTTCAATTCCGACTCGAGGCCCGCCACCTGGTCGACCGGCACCCAGCCATGGACCACGCCCACCATCTCGCTCTGGGCAAACTGCTCGACCACCGTGTACTGGCCGATGCGGTCGCCCACGATGCGCTGGATGGCGTGCAGCCCGGCGCCGTGCTGCTCGTCGAAGACCTGCTGCTGCGAGCGCAACGCGTCCAGTGTGGCCTTCAACTCCTTCAGCTTGCCGTCGACCCGCTCGATCGCCTGCTGCACCGAAACACCGCGCAGCGCGGGGTCCGGCACCTCGACCGGCGCAATCCCCATCTGCTCGAGCAGGCCGCCCACCGCGTCGCCCTTGCCTTCCGGAAAGGTGATCACAACCGCCGTCTCGCCCCGGCTGATGCGGCGCGTGCTGACGCTGCACTCGGGGCCGATGTCCGACACGATGCGCTTCTCGAACGATTCCAGGGCTTCGGGCTTCGATTCCTGCAAGACCAGCGCGCGGGCCGTCGTGCCCAGTGCGGCATTGCGCTCTTCGAGCACCGGCGCAATCTGCTGCAGGATGCGGCGGTAGTTCTTCAGAATCTCCGCATTGTCCTGCGCATTCAGGCGGCGGCGGCTCAGCGAGCGCAGGGTGCGGTGCCATTCGATGACGCGCGCACGCAACGTCTCCACACTGTCGCGGTGAATGTCGCGCCCCGCGCGCACCACCGCGTTGAAGCCCGGCTTGGCCCTGCTCAACGGCAGCGCCTCGTTCAAGAGCCCCTGCACCTCTTCCAGCGCCGCCAACTCATCCTTGCGCGCCTGCGGCAGGTGCACGCGGTGCAGATAACCCGGGTGCTCTTCCAGGGCCAGCGGCACGTCTTCGAGATGCACCATGCCCTGGTCCTGCAGAAAGGGGACCACGTCGAACAGTTCCGAGCGCAGGAAGACAATCTCCACGCGCTCCATCGGGGTAATCATGCCTCAGCCCTCCGCGCCCGTGGGCGATGCGTCCTGCGGCAGGACCATGTTCACCAGTTCCGCGCACACGGCATCCAGCTGCGCACCGCTCTGCTCACGCAACTGCTCGACCTGTGCCTCGGCGTCGGCCGCAATGCGCGCCTCTTCTTCGCCGCGCCGGGCCGCCGCGTCGCGCCGCTTCTGTGCGAGGGCCGCATCCAGCTCGGCCGCAGCATCGGCGGCGCGCTGGGCGGCATCCTGTTCGGCACGGCGCACCGCTTCGCGCGCGTCGGCCTGCGCCTGTCGCACTTGTTCCTGCAGGGTGCCTTCGTGCACCGCTACCTGCTCAAGGAGGGATACCACGCTCATCGTCTGCTACTGCCCGCGATGCCGCCCGGCGCCGAGAAGGCGCTGCTGGCAAGGTTGGTCTGGCCCAGCCTCAGGGGGGTGTCGGGCGCCGTGCGTTGCCTCCAGCTTGGCAACGTGGCGAATGCCCCACCCACAACCCACACTCAACGTGGCGCGGGAATATGGGACTAAGCAGACTACTGGCTTCACGCGGGTAAAGGTATTTAACTACGGCAAG
>CAYMLC010000305.1:0-794 GCA_964390765.1 uncultured Nitrospirales bacterium | reverse complement strand
GCTTCACCGCGCGGCGTGTGCGCGCATGGCGCGGGGCGGAGGGCTTGTCACGCGGCGTCGAATTTGTTACACTCCGCTGTACCGGACAGAAATTTCAACAGGTACTGAAAACGTTGAAAATAGTGCTGGCCCAGACGCCAGCCGGTCACCTCGGCACGACCGCTCAGCGGCGTGCATGCCACATCGGGTTGCAAATATTCCCCCACTGCGGCATACTCGCGGCTACCCTGACGGGATGTGGGACGCGCTGAGGGGCCGACGGAAACAACCGGTAGATATCTTGCGCACCGAGCAGAGCAGTAATTCGGGCACGCAGCACCTAACGAACGGTAGGTCGAATCGGGTAGATGCCGGGCAGGCGCATGCCCCGGCCGATTCCCGCGCAGCTTTTCAGGCGGAATCCGCAACCGCACGGCACACGCGGCCGTACGGGGCAGGCGCCGCGCAACGACCAGGCACGAAGTAGCACCATGGCACAAGTTTTCACCCCCACCGCCAACATTGTCGCCCGCGCAAGCATCGTCATCACGGTTACCGTGCTCGGTGTCGCCGCGCTCCTGGGCTTCACTCTCTACCGCTCACCGCTGGTTACCGAAGTCGGCATTGCCAAAGCACAGCCGATTCCCTTCAGCCACCAGCGCCATGTGGGCGCCAACGGCCTCGACTGCCGCTATTGCCACACCTCGGTCGAGCACTCGGCCTTTGCCGGCATTCCGCCCACCGAGACCTGCATGACCTGCCACTCGCAGATCCTTACCGAGGCCCCGCTGCTGCAGCCCGTGCACGAAAGCTGG
>CAYMLC010000304.1:0-4737 GCA_964390765.1 uncultured Nitrospirales bacterium | reverse complement strand
CAGGATAACAAACGCTGACACTTCTCACTCGAACTTCGCACGCATGACACTAGGCGTGGGCGGGGGCCGGCGCCCGCCAGGCGGCGTGCAGCAGCGCGAAGGCTTCGTCGAGTGTGGGGGCGTCGATGGTCAACGGCGGACTGACGCGCAGGACCTTGCCCGCCAGTGGCCCCAGGAAATGCACACCTGTCCCGGCGCTTGCGTGGTAGGCAGCCAGCACATAGTCGCAGGCGCGTGCGGGCGTATCGAATTCCAGTCCGTAGACCATACCCTCGCCGCGCACGGCCATGGCGCCGGGCGTTTGGCGCATCAGCGTCTCGAGCCGCGCGTGCAGGTCTTTCCCGGTCGCCGCCGCGCGCGCCACGATGTCTTCTTGCTCGAAGACGTCCAAGGTTGCGCACACCGCGGCGCAGGCTTCGGGATTCGCGCTGAAGGTGTCGGATGCCTCGCCGTAGTCGAGCGCGTCGATCAGGTCGGCGCGGCCGACGACCGCCGCCACGGGCACGCCACTGCCCAGGCCCTTGCCCAGCACCACCAGGTCGGGCGCCACGCCGTACGTCTCGAATGCGTACATGCGGCCGGTGCGCCCGTGGCACGACTGCACCTCGTCGAAGATGAGCGCCACATCGTGCGCGCGGCACCAGTCCTGCAGCAGCGGGTGATACCACGCCGGTGGATGATAGCTGCCCGCCGCGCCAAGATACGGCTCGGTGATGAGCAGCGAAATCCGGCCGGGATACTGGCGCGCCAACGCATCGAGTTCGCGCTGCAGGTCGGCCGGGCCCATCGCGTCGTTGCGCGGAAACGACACCCACCGCACATCGGGGTGCGTGCCGCCCATCGTCACGTCGCCGGCCAGCCCCTTTTTGCCATGAAAGCCGCCGCACGTCGCCAGCATGATCGGGCGTTCGGGATAGCGGTGGCGTGCACACCACATCGCCTTCTGCACGCCTTCGCTGCCACTGGCCGCCCACAGCACCTTGCGCTGCGGCAGGCCCGTGCTTGCGGCCAGGCGCTCGGCCGCCTCCGCCTGCACCGGCGTCAGAAAGTTATAGCTCGTGCGCGGCAGGCCGGCCAGATAGGCGCGCAGCCGTGCCTCGAAGCCCGCATGATTGTGGCCGATATTCGCCACCAAGACGCCGGCCGCAAAATCGATGAGGCGGCGTCCGTCGGCGGTGTGCAGCACGCTGCCCTCGGCACGGGTGACCACGGTCTGCGTGGGGGTATAGGTGTGCTGCCCACGGCCTTCGGCCGCCGCGAGGCGCGTGCGCACGGCGTTGCCGCCCGGTTCATCGGCATGCGTTATCGGTTCCAGCATCATCAGATGTAGTACATGTTCGACGCGCTGAGGCCATCCACAATTTCGCGCACCGTGGTTTCGCGCAGCACGTCTTCGATGCGCGTGGCGACGTCCTGCCAGGCCGACTTCAACTCGGCGGACTGCACGTCGTCGACGGGCAGCGGATCGAGCACCGGTCCGTCAATCGCGCGCACGATGTCGAGCAGCGTAATCTCGTTGGGCGGCCGGCCCAGGGTGTAGCCGCCTTGCGCCCCCCGCACGCTGCGCACCAGCCCGGCCCGCTTGAGCTGCAGCAGAATGTGCACCAGGTATTTCTCGGGGATGTGGCGCCGCTCGGCAATGACGACCGAGGTCAGCAGGTCCTGCGATTGCGCGTGCAGCGCCAGCTCGATGATGGCGCGGGTCGCGTATTCACAGCGGGACGAAATGTTCATCGGCAATCCTGACTGGTTCAGTCACTATTAGGCGGGTTGTGCTGCCTGCCTGTCAAACCGTAAGCGCCGCAAGGGAAAGTGGAATAGGCCCGCATGCTATGCTGGGTGGCATCATCTACACCCGGAAGCCCCCGCCATGCTGCGCAATCTTGTCCGCTATGTCCTGCTGCCCCTGCTTGTCTTCACCCTGCTGGCCGGCGTGCTCTTCCTGACCTTCGTGGGTCCGTGGCCCGCCTATCGCGACAGCGGCTGGGCCGGCAGCACCTGGCACGCCGAGAACCTGCAGCGCATGAACGCGAGTGTGGCCCGCTCGGAGTTGAGCGATGCGCCGGGCCGCCTGCACGCGGGCTGGGCCGAACGCGACATGACCCCACCGGTCGGCGTGCCTCTGGGCGGCTACAGCGGCCGGCCCAATGCGAAGCGGAACACGGGTGTACACGACCCGATTTTTGCGCGTGCCCTGGTCTTGAGCGACGGTACCGACACGGTGGCGCTGGTGGGTGCCGACCTCTTGATGACGACGATTAACGTGGCCGAGCGCGTGTGGGCGGCCGTGGCGGAGGAGACCGGCCTCACGCCCGACGATATCCTGTTCACCACCAGCCACACCCACTGTGCCACGGGCGGCTTCATGCCGGGCCTCGTGGGCGAATACAGCGCGGGCGCCTACGACGAGGCCAACGTGGTCCGCATCGCCGAGGCGATGGCCGGCGCGATTCTCGAGGCGTACGCGGCGTTGGCGCCGGCACGTATCGCGCACCGCGAAGTGCGCGCCCCGGAATTCATCTACAACCGCACCAACGTGCCCGGCGAAGACGACCGGCTCGACTACCTGGTGCTGGAGAACGAAGCGGGCGCACGATGCTATGGCGTGCGCTACAGTGCGCACGCGACCGTGCTGCCGCAGGAGTTTCTAGAGGTGTCGGCCGAATATCCCGGCGCGTTGACCGATGCGCTTCGCAACGCGACAGGGGACATGGCGGTGTTCTTTGGCGGGGCCGTGGGCGCCATGGGCCCCGAACCGCCCGAGCGCGCAACCCCCGTGGCGCGCATGCAGGCCATGGGCGACGCGCTGGCCCAGCGTATTCTCGACGACGACACGCCGCTGGAATTCCGGGAAACCGTCGACATCGCATCGCTCGGTACGCCGCTCACGATGCCGTCGATGCAGGTGCGCCCCTTCGGTCCGGACTGGCGGCTCTCGCCCTACTTCGGCTGGATTGCCGGCGTGCCCAATGACGGCTACCTGCAGGCCGTGCGTGTGGGCGACCTGTTCGTGCTCGGCCTGCCCTACGACGCGGGCGGCGATTTGGCCGCCGACTGGGCCGACGCCCTGGCCGAAGACGGCATCGACCTGTGGGTCACCAGCCACTGCATCGCGTACTGCGGCTATCTCACGCGCGACGAATACTACGACCGCGAGCCCGTGGGCTATGACCAGAACTACGAGTGGCGCGTGATGAACTGGTTTGGCCCGGGGCAGGAAGCCTTGTTTACCGCGCTGAAAGACCACGCGCGGCAGGCGTTGTTTGCCCCGGCCCCAGCGCGCTGAACAACTGCTGTCGGTGCCGCCCTAAATCGCGCTCTGCCCCGTCTCGTCCAGGATCTCTTCCTGCACTTGGAGGAATGTGACGATGTCGGCCACGCCGGCGACGACGGGTGCTTCGGTCGGGTAGCGGATGAACTCGACGTGGCCGTCGAGGTAAAGCACATTGCTGCCACCGGGCACGTGATTGAACAGGTCGACCCGGTCGGCGATGGTGTCGAACATAATGTACACCTCGCTTTGCGCGACGGCGCTGGCGGCGGGGTCATTGATGTTCGTGATGAGGAAGCGTTCGATGCCTTCGCGCAGACGATAGACCGTGGTGCCGCCGCCGTTGCCGAACCCTTCCGCGACCTCGGCATCTTCGTCGGTCGCCCCGGCCTGGTCATCGGCCAGCAGAATCCCCAGCGCCACTTCGGCAAACTGCCGCGGCGCGGAAAGCGGTTCGCCGCCCTGCGGACCGGGCACGGGAAACTCCTGGCCGCCCTCGTCGGCGCCCCGCACATCGTCGAACACCCAGCCGAGATAGCCGTAGCTCTCATCGATGATGCGCCGGCCACGCTTGGTGTTGTCGCACTGCTGAATCAATTCGAAGTCGCCGGTTACCGGACTGATGAGATCGCCGGGGTCTTCCGTCGCATCCGAAGGACACAACACGATGTTCGGGTCGGTCAGGTATTCGGGATAGATGGACGGCACAAAGGGGCCCGCGGCCCGCTCTTCCACGCCGGTGAAGGTCACGGGAAAGCCCGGGGTGTCGCAGTCGATGAAGTCCTGGTCTTCGAGCCAGTGCAGCCGGGGCAGACGCTCGCCCCTGGACTCGCTGCTGTACATCTTGAAGATGAGGCCGAACTGCTTGAGGTTGTTCTGGCAACTGGCGCGGCGGGCCGCTTCGCGGGCACGCGCCAGGGCCGGCAGCAGAATGGCGGCAAGGATGCCGATGATCGCAATGACGACGAGCAACTCGATCAGGGTAAAACCACGGGACGGACGGGGGGCAGATGAATGCATGTTCTGGTGCTCCTATCGTGGCGTAGCATAGCCCAAGCGCTGGCTTCGTGACCAGTTTGGGTTCCGTTAAACACTTGCCCGGACGAAACTTGGACGGTTCTTTCCAAACCCGAGAATCCTGGTCGGGATACATGATATTGATAGTTTCTTATTGACTTGCTGTACCGGGTGTGCTAACGTAGCGGCAGTTCAGGGGCGCGAAGCCGCGCCAATCGAGGATGCCATGCCCACGCTCACGGCACGATTCAGCCGGAGGTGCGGCGCGCCGGTCACGCGACGCCGCAGGGTGTGGGTTCCTGCCCCGGCCGCTTTCCTGATTATCCCGCTCAGTTTAGTCCTGATGGGCGGCCCCGTCTCGGCCCCGTTGCATGAGCTGCTGGCGCATGGCGACGTGCGCCCGGTTCAGCAGAGCACAGAGGCCTGCTGTCCGCACGAGGGGGGGCAGG
>CAYMLC010000303.1:0-4743 GCA_964390765.1 uncultured Nitrospirales bacterium | reverse complement strand
CACGCGGCGCCGCTTTCTGGCCCTCGAAGTGGTCGACCGGACCGGTGATGTCTGGGAAAGCGCGCTCTCGGAAGAGCCGACGCGCATCAACCTTTCGCGGCGCGGGCCCTACTACAGCCAGGTGCACTGGTACGACTTCGGGTTCGTGCACCCGGACGGACGCAAGGCGCCGCTGCGTGGCGAGGTGGTGTTGCACTGTTACCCGGACCAGTTGTTCGCCACGTTCCGTCTGCACGCCACGGACTATACATCGCTCAAGGAATTGCGCGTGCAGTCCAACGAGCTCTACAGCTTCGATATGACCGACATGCATGCGGGCGAAGTGCAGCAGGCCAGTACGCCGATCCTCTGGCCCGTGGAAGAACCCATTCCCGCGGCGCGGCTCAAGACGCTGGCGGCCGACGAGCCACTGACCTATGACGATGTGCGCGGCTGCTACACCATCGGGACCGAGAATCGCGGCGGCTTCAACGCGCACTACTACGACCATCCGAACGCGTATGAGACCGCGCACTTCCGCATCGAGAACGACGGCACGCCCCGCGTCATCTACATCTGCCACGAGACCAGCCGCGGCCCGGCCGGGCTGACCACGGCAGGCGTGGTGCTCGATGCCAACGGCGCGCCGCTGCCGATTCGCGTGCAGTGCTCGAAGAACTTTCAGGGCGAGAAGGAAGAACCCTTCTACAATCCGCTGGACGAGGCCTACAGCGAGACGTGGTTTCCGCTGTACCTCGAGGCGAACGAGACGGTCGAGCTGAAGTCGCTGCACCTCTACCAGAACTGGGGCGGCAAGCCGGTGAAGGGCTGGTCGTCGCTGGCAGCGTGGATGGACTATTTCCATGCGAGCACGGGGGTGACCGAGACCACCTGCTACGTGCCCTTCAAGTTTGGCGGGCGCGACGGCATCGACATTGCCGACCTGCGCGCGCTGGGGCAGGGCACGTTCTGGGCCGGGCAACCCCAGCACGACAACGTGGCCGGGCACCGCTACCTGACCTATTACACGGACCAGTGGCACGGCCTCTGGTATCGGGGTACGGACTACCGCAGCACGGGCCCCAACTGGTTCGACATCGGCCTGCACTACCGCTCGACCGACGACGCCGTGGCCGCGACAATCGACACGTGGGAAACGCCGATGCGCGACCAGACGCGCAACTTCATCGACGTGCGCTACGCCTTCGAGAAGACCGTACAGATAGAAGAGGCGATGCGGCATGTGCGCCTGGCCGAGATCGGTACGAAGACGCAGCAGTTGCGCTATACCCATGCGGCGGCGCGCGGCATGCAGCCGGTCGAACTGGCCTACGGCGACGCGCCGCAGCTGGCCGTGGCCGGGCATCCGCTGCCGCACGATGCGCGCGCGTATTGGGTGGTGTACGGCGGCGAGGAGAAGGGCGGCAACGCCTTCATCCTGCTCGAGTGGGAAGCGCCGCGCGGCATCGGCCCGGCCTTCAGCGTGGAGACGCAGCCGGACGGCAACCTGCGCGCTTGGCTGGGCGTCGACGCGGACACGCGCGTCTTTGAAGCGGGCGATACCATTCGCTTTCGCGGCTATTGGCTGCCCACGGGGGAACCGGCGGTCAACATCATTCCGTTCGGCTCGCGCGCGGCGGAAGAGGAAGTGCCGCCCTTCACCCGGCGCGTCGAGAACGTGGGCTATATGACCGTCGACAACGGACCGAGCGTGTGCCGCCGCGAGCTGCGCATGCTGCAGCCCTACCCCGAGAGCTGGCGGCGCTTCTATGCGCTGCCCGACGATGCACGGCCCTCGGAACCCGAACCGCAGCGCGCCACGTTTACCGAGCTGGGCGACGACCCGCTGGCGGTGCGGCCGCCCTGGTCGGGCATGAGGCCGATGCCCCTGCTGGTGGACAACCTCTCGAACTATGCCCTGCTGGGGCTGGCGCATCCCGCGCGCTACTATCCCACCTACGAGCCGAACAACCGCTGGTGGGTGACGCCCGACCAGCCGGCCTATGCGCCCGCGCTGACCAGCGCCGACGGCGTACAGGTCTTTGTTGCGGAGGAGCGCTTTGGCCAGGTGGTGCTGGTCGGCCAACCTGTCGCCTATGGCGTCGGGCTGTTGATGCGCGAGAACCTGCCGCCCACGCCGGCGCTCACGCCGCGCGCCGCCACCGAACAGCACGGCCCCGCGCTCGAGGTGCAACTGGCCGAAGGCGGCGATCCGTTGTTGCTGGCGCTGCCGCGGCGCGTGGCTGCCGTGGCCGGTGACCTGTCGCCCGCCCACTTGCCCTTGCACGGGCGCGGCTGGGAAGCCAACCCCGAGGGCCAGTTCGTCTTGCGCGCGGGCGAGGGGCCCTACCGTGCGGGCGCACTGGCCGAGCCGCTGCCGGGCGCCGTGCGTCTGACCCTGTGGTACGAGAATACGGGCGCGGCCGAAGCCACCTTCCGCCCCGTGTTCATCACCAATCGCGCGCCGATTCACGCACCCGACCAGACGCGCGAAGTGGTGCATGCGCTGCCAGAAGCCAGTGTCGGCGCGCCGCCGGCGCGTGCGCTCGACGGCATGTGGACGCGCTTCGAAGCCGACACGCGGCCCGTGCCCACCGGCCGCCGGGCGGTACATGTGGAGTATCTGCGCATCGTGACGGCCGGCCAGTTGCAGCAGGTCTTCGCGGGCGACGTGTTGCCCGGCCGTAACGCCGGCCACCTGGGCGAAGTGCACGAACGATGAGCCGGACCCTTCGCCGGCACATCGCGATATGGGTGGGCGCCGCCGTAATCGTGGGCACCATGTCGGCGTATGCGTTCTGGCGCGACGGCACCTTTCGCCGGGCGCTGCCACAGACCGGGGGCGCGGCCGTGCAGGTAGAGCGTGCGCTGGCCGCACTCGAACAAGACCCCTCGGCCTGGCGCATGGCCACGCGCGCCGCCGTGCGCGAAGCGGCCGTGGCGGTCAATCGCGCGCGCCTGGATACGGCCGAGGCGCACTACATACGCGGGCGCCAGTATGAACGCGAGCGGGACTTCACGCATTCGGAGCGCGCCTATCGCCTGGCCGTGCGGCGGCGGCCCGACTGGGCCGTGCCCTATGTGGCGCTGGGTGCGTTACTGGGCGCCAACGCGCCCGACCGCATCGACGAGGCACGCGCCCTGTTCGAGCGCGCCAGCGTGCTGGCCCCCGAATTGAGCCGCCCCCACAACAGTCTGGCCATCGTCATGCGCATGGCGGGCCGCTTCGACGAGGCCGAAGCCGCGGCCCGGCGCGCGCTGGAACTGGCGCCCGACAGCCTGGCGACGACCAACAATTACGCCAACCTGATGGTCGACCTCGGCCGCTACGACGAAGCCGCGCAATACTACGAGCGCGCGGTCGCCCTGGCGCCGGAGCACCCGAAGCCGCAATACAACCTGGCGTGTCTCTACAGTCTGCGGGGCGATGTGCAGGCGGCGGTAGCGGCGCTCTCGCGCGCCATTCGTACCGCCGAGATCTTTCGCGACGAAGCGCGCAACGACCCCGACTTCGACCCCATCCGCGCCGACCCGCGCTTCCAGGCGCTGGTCAACCCGCAGGGCTAGCTAGCCGGCGTCGGGCGGCGGCGCAGCCGTGGTATGCCCCCGGAACCACTCGGCAAGTGCCTCCTCCTCCAGCGCGCCCGCAGCCAGGGCGAGGAAGGTATCGGCCGCTTCGGTCTCTGTGGCCGACAGGCGATAGCCGTTTAGGCGCAAAAAGACCGCGGCGGTGGTAAACGCCGTGCGCTTGTTACCGTCTACGAAAGGGTGATTGCGCGCGATGCCGAAGGCGTAGGCCGCAGCAAGTTCGTGGACGCTCGCATCTTCTCGGTAGGCGAAGACATGCTGTGGACGGGCCAGGGCCGAAGCGAGCAGGCCTTCGTCGCGAATGCCATGCGCACCGCCGTGCTCACGCAACATCTCCAGGTGCATGTGACGGACGGCCCGCTCGGATATCCATCGCACTACTCAGCCAGTTTGCGCAGCGTATTGCGGTAATCGCGGCGCACTTCGTCGAAGGCCACCATGGCCGATTCGAAATCCACGTCGTACGGGGAGAGGTGAATACCATTCTCATCGCGTGAAATCGTCAACTCATCACCTTCTTGAAGATGTAGCTCATGCAGCAGGTCGGCTGGAAAAATGGCGCCGAGACTATTACCTACTTTCCGTATGCGTACTTTGGTCATGATACCTCCTCACCACATTATAACCAAAGTTGTCACACCTGCCAAGGGCGCGTCTCGCCTGCCGGAAAAGCGAAGGCCAGCTGAGGGCATACGCACGCCAGGGCTAGCTGAAGCCGATACCCGGCCTTCCCAGCTAGAAAGTGCGGGCGATGGCGAAGACGAGCCACACCGCCAGCAGGGTGCTGGCGCCGATGCGCGGCCACAGGGCGGCCGTGCGCCGCAGGGAGACGACCAGCCCCGCGGCCACCGCGAGCATGCCGCTCGCGATGAGTACCAGCACATAGCCATTGTCGAAGCCGGCCGCGTTGGTGTACGCGTACAGCAGGTTCAAGACCAGGATCAGCGCGACATTGAGCAGCAGCAGAACAAGGGGTTTCCAGATGTGCTCGACCGCGGGGGCAGCCTTCATGCCGTGGCCTCCTGCCTGGTGGCGGCGCGCCGCGCGCGCCAGGCGCGCACCGCAAAGATGATGGCGGCCAGAATCGCGACGGGCACCAGGATGATGTAGAAGAAGAGCGACCAGTAGAGAATGAACCAGGTGCCCCCTAGCCAGACGGAGTAGACGTAACTGGCG
>CAYMLC010000302.1:0-4771 GCA_964390765.1 uncultured Nitrospirales bacterium | reverse complement strand
GAGACGTCCACGTCCCACAGTACGGGGCGGTTGTGGTAGGCCACCGTCAGGTCGTGTACTTCTACGGGCGTGACATCACTCACTTGAGCGCCTCGACAATCGTATCCACGTTGTGTCGCACCATACCCAGGTAGGTGCCGGCGCCGCTGCCCGGCTCACCCATGGCATCGGAGTACAACGCACCCCCGACCCCGATATCGTGCCCGCGCGCGCGCACGCCTTCAATCAGCGCCTCGATGCTCTTGCGCGGAATGGAGGTCTCGATGAACACCGCCTTCACCTCGCGCTCGACGATAACATCGATAAGCCGCTCGAGGTCCTGCAAGCCAAACTCCGACGCGGTGCTGATGCCCTGTAAGCCCATCACGTCGAGACCATAGGCCTCGCCAAAATAGCCGAACGCGTCGTGTGCGGTGATCAGCACGCGCGCCGCTTCAGGAATCTGCGCGATCTGTTCCGCCGCATAGGCGTGCATGGCCGCCATCTCCTCCAGGTAAGCGGCGGTATTGGCGGTGTAGGCCGCCGTGTTGTCCGGGTCCAGCTCGATAAACGCATCCCGGATACGCTCGACCACCTGCATCCACAACGACACATCGAACCAGACGTGCGGATCGTAGTGGCCATCGAACGCCGGCGGCTGTTTCAGGTCGGCTTCGGCAATCGTATCGGTCACCTGCACCGTGGGCACCCGCGAAGCCATCCTCACCAGAATATCGGCCATGCGCCCTTCCAGATACAGACCGTTGTATAGAATGACGTCGGCGTTGCGCAGCTTGTCGAGGTCGCTCTGGGTGGCCTTGTACAGGTGCGGGTCTACACCCGGTCCCATCAGGCCCGTCACATTGACGTGCTCGCCCCCCACCTCGCGCGCCACGTCCGCAATCATGCCGATGGTGGCGGTAACCTCAAGCGGGCCGCTGCGCGCGGTGGCTTGTTCCGCGGGCGTAGTAGCTTCGTTGTCTCCCTGACAGCCAGCCACGGCAAAGAGGAGGCCGGCCAGCAGCATGCGGCACATTGACATTGTTTGCGTTCCCTGGTTCTAGCCTTATCGAACAATGTTTTTAGTTTAGACTAAAACACGCCCCGACTCAAACGCTGCGGCAGAACCCGCAACGGGCCGAACAAAGGAAAACGCGCGCAGCCCAGACTGCGCGCGCAAGATAGGCAAGGGTGGTTGGCGGCCTAGTTCGGTTCGCCCACCAGCGCGACAATAGGCGTAACCGGGTTCGTTCCGGGGTAGCGGATAAACTCGACGTGCCCGTCCAGAAACAGCACGTTGCCACCACCGGGTATGTGGTTAAAGCGCTCCACTTCTGCGTAGATTTCGTCCCACATCACCGGTATCTCACTCGACGCCTCGGCCGATGCAGCCGGGTCGTTAATGTTCGTAATCACGAAACGCTCGATGCCTTCCCGCAGGCGATAAATGGTGTCGCTGCCGCCGTTTCCACCGAAGCGCGTCGTGGTCAGGTCGAGGTCGTTCGGGATATCGGTACCCAGCGCAGCTTCCAGCGCCGCGATAATCTGAGCCGGAGGCAGCGAATTGATGAGGCTGAGCAGCGACGTGGCCTCGCTCGACCGCGATACCTCAATATCCTGATCGAAAAGGTCATAGGTCCATGGCGTATTGCCATAGGTCGGAATCGGGTTGCCGAAGGTATTGTCGGTCTGCGTGTTCTCTTCCACACTGAAGCTGGACACGATAAACAGGCCCGTCACCAGCACGCCGTCGGTCTCGCCCATCCAGCCATAGTAGTAGTAGCTCACGTCGTCGTTGATCGCGCGTGGGTCGATACCGCCCGTGGCGGGGTCGCACCAGCCGCCTCGTGGGCAGTCGATGAAGCGGCCAGGGTCCGCGGCCTCCGCGTCCGATGGGCAGAACAGCACCGTCAGGTCGGTCATGTACTCCGGATAGACGGCCTCGCCGCGGAACATGCCGACGGACTCAAAGCCGAACGGCTCGTTGAAGGCGTCGTCCGTACCCTGTGGGGGAAACTTCTCTCCGGGGGCCTCGTTGGCGTACATCTTGAACATGAGCCCCATCTGCTTGAGATTGTTCTGGCAACTGGCTCGGCGGGCGGCCTCACGTGCCCGCGCGAGCGCGGGGAGCAAGATGGCGGCGAGGATGCCGATGATGGCGATCACGACGAGCAATTCGATAAGGGTGAAGCCCCTGCGGGCAGCGCGCTGCGTAGACATGAATACTGCTGACTCCACGTTTGAGGGATTTTCCCGAGCTGAAGTCAGCATAGCGCGCCCACTATTAGCTGGATGCCAAACAGCAATGAGGAGTGCGTTAGCGTAGCCTGAGTGGCGGCACGCGCCTTAGGCGGTGGGCTCCGCAGTGGGCACATCCTGCAGCCACGTAAAGTCGTAGGGCGTGTAGTCACCCTTCTCACCGAAGCGGTCAACCACACGGCGATAGCGTGCGCCCAGGTTGCACAGGTAGTCCTGCGCTTTGGCCGCGGCGGGACTGAGCCCGGTCAGCTTGGCGATGTTCCAGTGCTCCACCAGGTCCTCGACGATGTGGATATAGTCGTGCGGCGTATAGATGCCCGAGCGCTCGGCCACAGCGTGGAACTTGTCGAAGGTCGAACCGCGCTCGGTGCCGCGCTCGCGCATGAACACCGCCGGCATGGTGATGCGCTTCTTCATCATGTCCTGCAGCGCCAGCACGGCCTCGTCGGTATCGACTTCGAGGATGCGGCTGAAGAAGAGTTTATAGGCCCGGGCGTGCCGGTGCTCGTCGCCGGCGACACGGCTGCACAGCTTGTACAGGCGCTCGGCGCCGGCCTTACGCGCCATGAGGCCGACGTTCAGGTGCGAGATACGCGTGGCGATTTCCTGGAAGCTGGTGTACACGAAAGTGCGGTACGGGTCGCTTTCTACACCGATTTCACCGCCGTCGCCGATGAGGTGCTGAATGGTAATCTCAACCTCGCGCATGTTCACGCGCCCGCTCAGGTACAGCCATTTGTTCAACAGGTCGCCGTGCCGGTTTTCCTCGGAACTCCAGCGCCGGTTCCACTCGCCCCAGTTGTTGCGCGGCACCCCCATCCGGTCGACGCCGTCCATCACGGCGATCCAGGACGAGTAGCTGGGCAGCGCCTCCTCGGTAATCATGTCGCCGATCAGCGTGACCAGCACATCATCGCTGAGTGCGGCGGCCTCTTCGCGCAGTTCCTGCACCGCCTCGAAGCCCTCTTCGGTGCGCAGGTCGGGCAGATAATCCGCCGGCTGCCAGCAGGCCTCGGGGTCCAGCGTCAGCTTGGGTATATCCTCGGCGAGGGTGGGTTCGAGGTGGTCCATCACCTCTTTACGCGAAGCATGCATGCGGCGGTCCTTCCGGTGGTTACGTGCGCCGAGCGTACCATTGTGACTGTCATAGGTCTAACAATGTTTCGGCTGACCCTTACTCCCGCAACCTCTTGACATGCAGTTATCAAATAGTCTACGCGTTCCACCTTACGCCCTGTACAGGGGATGCATGGCGCGAAGCGCGTCAGATGCAGCCGCCTGACACCCACAACCGATGAGGAGTGAAGAAGACATGAAATGGGCAACCCTGGGCACAAGAAGCAAGCTGGCGATTCTGTTCGTCGGAGTCGCCGGCCTCACCACGATGGCGCATGCGCAAGACTTCAACCCGACAGAAGTTGCCGAGGTCGCGCCTGACCACGTGGAGGTCCTGTTCGAGGACGAGCACACGGCACTCATGGCAGTGCGCCTGGCACCGGGTGAGAGCCTGCCGGAGCACGACGGCGGCCACCGGGTGATCTATTCACTCAGCGAATATGTGATCACCATGACGAAAGGCGACACGCGCCATACGCAATTGTGGAAGGAGGGCATGGTGCACTGGCATGACAGCGGCCGCCATGCCATCGAGAACACCGGTACGACTGAGGCGCGTTTTCTGGTGGCCGTGTGCAAGGTTCTCGGCCATGAGGAGGGACCGGCCAATTTGGAAGGGGCCGCGCTCAGTGCCGTGGCGCCCGAGGCGACCCGCGTGATTCTGGAAAACGACGATGCGCAGGTCACCGAAGTGCGTGTACCGGCGGGCGGAACGTTGCCCGAGCACGGCGGCTATTATCGGGTGATCTACTCGCAGACGCCCTACAGCGTAACGTTGACCGTCGACAACGGCGAGCAGGAGTCGGGCACCTTTGAAGCGGGCGATGTGCACGCGCACGAAGCCAGCAAGCATTCGCTTGAAAACACCGGCGACACGGATGCCGAGTTTCTGATCTTCGCCTGGAAGCGCTAGACGCGGCTGGCACGTGCACCAGTGCGGGGAGTCGGGCCAGCGTGGCCGGGCTCCCCGTTTGCCGTGGCCACCCCCTCAGCGCACCTGCATGCGGCGACCCGTGCGGTCCGATTCATAGGCGGCCAGCGCAACGGCCAGCGCCTCGCGCCCGGCGAGGCCATCCATCGTGTGCGGCGTATGGCCCGCCACCACCTCCATCCAGTGGTCGATTTCCGTCTCCCAGCCGCCGGCTGTCGGGTTGGGCTCGATCACCTCCCACTCGGCGCTTTCGCTGCCGTCGGGGCGGTCTTCGCCCTTCAACAACCTGAGTCCCGCACGGTAATCGCAGATAAGCGTGCCGTCGCTGCCGTAGAGTTCGAAGCCACTGAAGCCGGGGCGGCTGGTCCACCCGCACTCGATGTAGCCCATGGCCTGGCCGCCCGCGAATTCGAGCAAGAGCACCGCGTTGTCTTCGAGCGGTATGTCCTTTTGCAGCGTGGCACACCGGGCCTGCACGCTCGCAAT